>JASHQW010000086.1 GCA_030038875.1 Gammaproteobacteria bacterium
CACCGACCAGGCGCGCGGCGCCGGAGTTACCGACGTGCGCGAGCTCTACCGCCTGCTGGTGGTCGCGGGCACGTCGGAGCTGAAGACACTGGTCGCCGGCACGCCGGCGCAACCCTTCCTGGAGGAGCACAACGGCCGCATGTTCGACTCGATCCGTTCGGTCACGAGCTCGGCGGTCGCCGCTCTTGCCTATGTCTCTCGACAGGAGGGTGGCGCTCCGTTTTCGGTGCGGTGCTGGACACGAGGCGCCGCCGCGACGCAGGAGGGCGTGCACGGAAAAGGTGTGCTCTTCATCCCCTATCGGGCCGCACAGATCGCGGCGCTGCGATCGGTCATTTCCGGGTGGATGAGACTTGCGATCTTCGAGGCGATGAACCGCGACGAGGGCGAGCAGCGCCTCTGGTTCGTCGTCGATGAGCTCGACGCATTAGGGCAGATCGACGGATTGAAGGATGCACTGGCGCGGCTGCGTAAATTTGGCGGGCGCTGCGTGTTGGGCTTTCAGTCGGTTGCGCAGGTGTCCGCGACCTACGGCGCAGGGGAAGCGCAGACGATTGTGGAGAACTGCGGAAGTACTCTGATCCTCCGCTGCGCGGGCAGCGAGCACGGTGGCACCTCACAATTTGCCTCGCGCCTCATTGGCGAGCGCGAGGTCATCCGTACGAGCGTGTCGCGCTCGCGCCGGCCCTTCGAGCTGCTGCCCGTACTCAACCATTCCGAGAACGCGGCGGTCGAAGCCGCCGTCATGGCCTCCGAGATCGAGCAGCTGCCGGATCTGGCGGGTTATCTGAAACTCGCTTCCCGCCCGCAGTGGCTGCAGGTGGCGCTGTCGCGTCCGGCGCCGCTGCGGGCCAGGGAGCCAGTGCGCCCGACTCAGGCGCCAGTGCTGCGCCGGGACTCGCCCTCGGCCGCGCCGGCCGGGCGTGCCCACGAAGGCTTTGGAGCGGAATGAGGCGCGCATGGACGACACCACGATGAAGCTCGGACTGCTGCTCGAGAGCGCGCACGCGCATCAGACGCTCGCGGAGGGCGCGCTCGAGAAGCTGCGGTCCCAGGTCGGTGAGCTTGCCGGAATCGCACGTGACGAGATCCGCGCGACGATGCTCGAGGAATTGAATGCGCTGGGCCAAGACAGCCGGCAGGCGGCCGAGACGTTACGCCGCCTTCGGCATGTGGCGGACCTGCGGGTGGCTCTGTGGACTCTCGCGATGGCGGCGCTTGCGTGCGCGGTGCCGCTCGGCACTGCCTGGTGGGTTCTGCCCTCGCGAGGGGAGGTTGCCGCACTCACTGCGCGGCGGGACGCGCTCGAGGCCGCGGCCACGCGGCTGAGGGCCGAGGGGGCGCAGATGGAGCTGCGCCACTGTGGCGCCACGCAGCGGCTGTGCGTGCGGGTCGATCGCAAGGCCGGGGTCTTCGGGGAGGCGGCGGATTTCCTCATCGTGAAGGGCTATTGAGCCATGGATCTGGGCCTCCTGTCCGAATGGACGCCGCGCAGTGCCGCGATCGTGCCGGCAGCCGCCCTGTTGACGGCCGCCGCCTGTCTCGCCCTGCGCAGGGTGCGCGCGGATGCACACCGGCGCGGAGCCTGTGTGGTGGATGGCAGGCGCGCGCAGCGCCGCACGCAGCGCCTGCTGAAGCGCTATGCCGAAGCACCGATCCGGCTCGCGGGTGTGGCGATCGGTCTGCTCGATGAGACCAAACACTTCAAGCTCATTGGTACTACCGGCACCGGGAAGTCGACGGCGATTGCGGGCCTGATGGCGGGGGCACTGCAACGCGGCGACCGGGCCGTGATCGCCGACCCCGACGGCGGCTACCGCGCGCGCTTCTATCAGCGCAGGCGCGGCGACCTGATTCTCAATCCCTTCGAGCCTGACTCCGTGAAGTGGGATCCCTTCGCGGAGCTCGGCGAGCGCTGGGACGTCGATCAGCTCGCGAGCGGCCTCATTCCCACGAGCGATGACGTCTCCGGCCGTGAGTGGCGCGGGTACGCGCGCACCTTCGTGACAGCGGTCACCCGCCGCTGCCATGAATGCGGCGAGCGCGATCCGGCGGAGCTGTGGCGCCTCCTCACGGTGGCCAGCAGTAACGAGCTTCGCCCGATCGTCGCGGGCACGCCGGCACAGCCGTTCATCGAGCCCGAGAACGCCCGCATGTTCGGCTCGATCCGCTCCGTGACTGCCTCCGCCGTCGCGGCTTTCGAGCATCTTGCGGCACAGCGCGGCCGGCCATTTTCCGTCCGCACCTGGGTGCGCACGGGCACAGGAGTGTTGTTCATGCCCTACCGTGCCTCGCAGATCGCGGCGTTGCGCTCGATCATCGCCACCTGGATGCGACTCGCGATCTTCGAGGCGATGCGCGCGCCCGGCGAGGACCAGCGTCTGTGGTTCATCGTGGACGAGCTCGATTCGCTCGGCGCGATCGACGGGTTGAAGGACGCGCTGGCCCGGCTACGGAAATTTGGCGGGCGCTGCGTGTTGGGTTTTCAGTCGGTCGCGCAGGTGTCTGCGACGTACGGGGCAGCTGAAGCGCAGACGATCGTAGAAAATTGCGGAAACACCTTGATCCTCCGTTGCGCCGGAAGCGAACACGGTGGGACTTCGCAGTTTGCCTCGCGCCTCATCGGTGAGCGCGAAGTGGTGCGCCGGCACACCTCGCACGGCTGCGACCGCGAGGGCTGGTTCGGTGGCCGTGGCCACCGCCGCTCGACTCAGGTGACGGAGCAAAGGATTACCGAGACGGCCGTCATGGCGTCCGAGCTCGAGCAGCTGCCGGATCTGACGGGATATCTCAAGACCGCCTCATCCAACGCGTGGTTGCGCCTGAGTTTCCGACCCTGAGATGCGCTCTTGGCGACCTACCGCTTTCACATCATCCCGGTCGGGCGCAGCGCGGGACGCCGCGCCACCGCCGCGGCGGCATACCGCGCCGGCGATCGGCTGCGCGATGAGCGCAGCGGCAGGCTTTACAACTATTCCCGCCGCACAGACGTGGTGCACAGCGAGATCTTCCTGCCCTCGCATTTGAAAGGAGCGGCGGATGCCTGGGCGGAAAACCGCGAGAGGCTGTGGAACGTGGCTGAGCACATTGAAAAGCGGTCCAACTCGCGGGTGGCACGCGAATACCAGGTCTCTTTGCCGCACGAGCTGAGCATTACGCAGCAAGTCGCGCTTGCGCGTGCGTTGTCGCGCGAGCTGGCCGAGCGCTACAAGGTTGCGGTGGACCTTGCCGTTCACCTCCCACGTCCCGGAGGCGATCTGCGCAATTTCCACGCCCACCTGCTGACGACGACGCGGGAGGTCATGCCCAAGGGTCTCGGTGCCAAGACGGGTCTCGACATGCGCGGCAGCGAGCGGCACAGGCGCGAGCTGCCTAACTCGCGTGAGGAGTTTCACTTGCTTCGCGAGCGGTGGGCGACCCTCACCAACGAAGCTCTGCGGGAAGCGAACGTGGAGGCGCGCGTGGATCATCGCAGCCTTGCCGCGCAGGGGATCGACCGTGAGCCTAGACCGCAGTTTCCGTGGGCAGCGCTGAGGATGGAGCAACGCGGTGTCAGGAGCGAAGTGGCCGAGCGGATCCGCGAGGGCTATCGCCGGCGGGTTGCGGCGCGCCTCGAACGCGCCGCGCAAGCCGCGCCTTCTCGAGAGGGAGCCGAGCGCGCAAGCGGGGATGCAAGCGCTCAGATAAAGGATTCCGAGGAGATTCGCCGGCAAGCGCGCGCGGCCTGGCTGCAACTGCGCGCACAGGAGGCAGACCAGCGTGCTGAGCGACAGCACTCTGGACGCGAGCTCGAGGGGGAAAGCCGCGAGCGAGAGAGTGCAGCGGTCACGCCCGGACACGACGATGACTTTGGTCTCTAGGGTCGCAAGTGCCGGCGTCGATGACTGGCCCAGGGCGGAGGCTGCGCTGCGCTGCACGCTCTCGTTCGCGTCCTGCTATATCTATGCGCCGCGCGGTGAGGGACTGCTCTCGGCCGGCGCGCGGCTCCTGTGTCGGCGGGTGAAGGAGGGCGAGCCAAAGTGGCTCCCCCGCTACGCCGGCCAGGTGGCCGAGCTCTGTGCGCGCGAGCGGCTATTTGCGCAGTTGTTCGCTCGCGACGCGTGGCTGGTTCCGGTTCCGGGCTGCAGGCCTAGGGACACGCAGTCAACGGCCGCCGGGCAGCTGGCGGTGGCGCTGCATGGGTTGGGTCTGGCGCGCGGTGTGTGGCCGGGACTTGCACGGCAGGTTCCGGTCAGGAAATCAGCGACCGCGCTGCGCGGCGAGCGGCCGACCGTGCGTCAACACTACGAATCGTTTTCGGTCCGCGAGGCGCCGCGGGGGCTGTTCCACAGACTGATTCTCGTCGATGACGTCATTACCCGGGGCCGCACGCTGCTTGCTGCTGCCACGCGGCTGCGAGTCAAATTCACGCACGCGGACGTCCGGGCATTTGCTCTGGTGCGGACTCTGGGGTTCCTCAGCCGTGCTGACCGGTTGCTCGCACCCTGCACGGGAGTCGTTTATTGGGCGGGCGGGGATGCTCGGCGGCAGCCCTAACGCCTCTGACGCGCGATGGCAAGTGGTTTGTGGGGGCTACTCCATCGACACCCTGTACATCAACATCGCGCCCCCCTCGATCGGCACCAGCGCAAGGTGCGACTCGCCGCTATCACCAAACCTGCGGTCCATGGTGAAGTGCGCGCTCGAGATGCCGAGCGCAGCTCCCGCGACCGTATCCGAGAGCCAGTGGGCGTCGTGCTTGAGCCGCTCGTAGCTGGTAAATACGCCGAGTCCATAGCCGAGCAGGCGCCGCACGAACCGATAGTCATCGTTACCGGACTCGGCGAGCACCGTGCCGATGGCGAATGCCTCGGTCGAGTGCAATGACGGGAAGGAGCTGCCGCTCTTGAACCACTCGTTCGGATCCGTCGTCTGCCCGGGAGTCTCGCGTCCCGCTGCGAACTTGAGCGCGTAGTCGGTGATGCCGGAGAGCGCCGCGGCTTCCGCCATCGCCCATCCCTCGCGGTAACCGTCGTGATCCTGGGTCACGAGCGCGAGCGCCCAGGTGCCACCAAAGACGGCGACGGTCGGGATCGCGTCCCTGGTGTCTTCGCTGTTGATATTCGCCGCAGGGCCCGACCCGACGAAGTGGGCCCTCACCTGAGTGTCATAGCGGTGGGCGAGCCCGATCGCGAGCAGGGCACCGCCGAACCAGGCCCAGTCGCTCCGGTCCCAGCGCAGCGGAGCGGTGAAATAGGCGCCAATGTCGGAGAGGACTGATGGAGACGGCGTGCCTGACGATGATCCGGGCGCCGGCATCTCCGCGGGATCAGCGGTCGCTGCCGGCATCTCAGCGCTGGCACCCTCGGGGGCTTGAGCCCACGCGATCGCGCACGTCATCAGGCTTGCCGCGGTCAGCAGTGATGTCAGGGCTTTTCTTGTTCGCAAAACTCTATCCACGGCGCCGCAATTCGCAGGCGCCACGAGCTCACTCACGTGGAAACCGGAGTGGGATTCTAGCGTGGCGGCCGCTCAAATGCGCCGATACCACGCCACCCCCGCCGCATCGAGCTCACGTGCGACGAGGCCGCGAACCATGAGGCAGTTGAGGTGCGCGACACTCTCACCGGTCGCCATGCTGAGCATGTCGACGCCGACGCGGCGCCGGAACAGGAGACCAAACACGTCCACCGCGCGCTTGGGGGTCGTGAGCTCGGCTGCCAGGCGCGCGAGGCGCTCCTCGTGACCCGCGATCAACGCGTCGAGACGCGCGTGCAGTCCGCGGAAGGGCTCATTGTGCGAGGGCAGGATGAGCACATCGTCACTCACGCGTCCCTTGATCGAGGCGAGCGAGGCGAGCCATTCCGAGAGAGGATCCGCGTCGGGCTCGGTGGGGAAGACCGAGACGTTGGAGGTGATCCGCGGCAGCACCTGATCGCCCGAGATCAGCACCCGCAGCTCCGGGCAATGCAGGCACAGGTGCTCGGGCGAGTGCCCGTGCCCGACCACGGCGCGCCAGATGCGGCCGCCGATCGTGAGCTCCTCGCCGTCCAGCACGCGCCGATAGCTGTCGGGCAGGGCGTAGACCGCCTTGCCGAAGCCGCCGAAGCGCGCGCGGTAGTGCTCGAGCGCGGAATCGTCCCAGCCGGCGGCATGGTAGAAGCGCACACCATCGGCCGGGGCCTCGCGCCCGGTATCCGCTACCAGCATGCGGCAGGTCACGTACTCCAGCCGTGTCGTCCAGAGCCGGCAGTCGTGCTGTCGGGTGAGCCACCCGGCCATGCCGATGTGATCGGGATGCATGTGGGTGCAGATGACACGCACGACGGGCCGTGCCGCGAGCGGGCCGGATAAGGCGCTCTGCCAGTCCGCTACCGTGTCTGGCATGTCCATGCCAGTATCGATGAGCGTCCAGCCCGAACCGTCCTCGAGCGCCCAGACGTTGATGTGGTTGAGCGCCGGCATGGGAAGGCGCATGCGCAGCCACCGGACGCCTGGTGCCACTTCGAGCGCCTGCCCGCGCTGCGGGATGGCCTCGAACGGGTAGCTCAGTGCCTCGCGGACGGCAGCGGCAGAGTCGGCAGGTTCCTCGCGCATGGGGTCAATGTAGGCTATAGCGCGGGTCCGGCATAGGCGGGTGCACCGGCGGACACCTCGAGCGTTAAGGAGCGGAGCGGCGGAGTCCGAACGCATGATGCGTAAAGCTGGGATCACCCTCATTTCGGTTGCCGGCAGCCTCGCCGCCCGGTCGCGACCGGCAGCACGCTCACGCTGAGCCTCACCTTCACCACCAACGGCGGGACCGCCGAGACGGGCGCGTGGTCGCTCACCTTCAGCACTTTGAGCAACAGCGGCTCGTCCCTCAACACGATCAGCGCCAACTACACCGACACGGCGAGCGGCTCCGTAATCTCGATCTCGGGCAACGGTGTCATGACCGGCCAGAATCCCGCCAACAGCTGCGTGGTGAACGGCACGATCACGGTCATCAACAGCACCTACGACATCTACCACGTGTCCCTGACCTACGAGAACTGCACGGGAAGTTACACCGTGCTGAACGGAGTGCAGCTCACCGGCCTCGCCGTCTTCAATCCCAACGCCTCGCCCACGCAGCTGACGATCAGCGTGGCGGGCGCCTCCTCCAACAGCAAGTTCGGTCTCGTGCTTTATCTGCAGGGCAGCTGATCACTGACGGCAGAGCGGCGCCATGCGCAGCCGCGCCCCCAGTGGCCGATGCTCGCCGGCGGGCCTCGCGCCGGGATGGATTGGCACATCGTCGAGCGTAGGTTACGATCGCGCGCCTGGGGGTCCTGGCGGAGCGCCGCGGAAGTGGCAGAGGTCTTGCAGACAGCGTCAGCCGTCCGCCTGCAGGCAGGCTCTCCCATTCCCTCCTCTTTCGCTGATCGCCGCGTCGTCCGACCGCGATGGGCCGTCGCGCGCCGCCCGTAGCGAAGCTGGCCGGCCTGATGCTGCTCGCCCTGGGCGGCAGCTTTCACGCTGTCCTCGCAGGCCCGGCCAACCGGAGCATCCAAGCGCCGGCGCAGGCCGCGCTGTCACCGACGAGCTCGCTCACGCTGAGTATTCCCGCCGATCTGTCGGCGGTGACCGTCACGCTGGCGGCGCTGAGACTCAGGACCGGACGCTTGATCGCGGCGAGCATAGTATGGTGCCTCTGCAAGTGGCCGCCGGTGCGGCGAGTGATTGTCCCTGGCGCTGTTGGAATTTCGAATTTGCGCAAGGATTATTACAGAAACCCGATCATGGCCATGTCGACCGTACCTGTAGCGATGCGATTTGATGCATGGGTGGACGCTGCGGGCCCGGCGCACCTTGCCTCAGGCTGAAGCGTGAGCGCAGCGGTTGTAACGCCTGCAGCGGAGCACGCGCGCCCGGAGACCGGCGCATGGATGGCCTCGGCTTTCGCCGTCGCTCTCCTTATCGCCAGCGTGACGCTCACGCTGCGCGGCGCGAATCAAGAAGGGACGGTGCAGGCGCTGAGGCTGACGGCGCGCTGGTCTTACCTGTGGTTCTGGGCGGCCTACACGGCCGGCGCATGGGCGACTTTGCTCGGCCCCCGCCTGCGCCCGGTTGCGGCCCGGGCTCGCGAGTTTGGGCTCGCGTTCGCAGCGGCTCATCTGGTGCACGTCGGGCTCGTGGTGTGGCTCTACCGGATTGCCGTTCATCCGCCGGGCGGACGCACGCTGGTGTTTTTCGGCGTTGCGGTGTTCTTCACCTACCTGCTCGCGCTGCTCTCTTTTCGTCAGTTTGCCAGCCGGCTGGCACCGCGCGCGGTGTCGGTCATCCGAACGGTTGGCGTCGAGTACATTGCCCTGGCGTTTCTCGTTGATTTCGCGAAGGACCCGCTCCTTCTGACGCTCGGGCACGTGCTGGGCTACGAGGTGTTCCTGGCGCTCGGCATCGTCGCCTATCCCCTGCGGATCGCTGCTCTGGTGCGGCGCCGCGCACAGAGAAAGCCCGCTTAGGTCTGGGGGCGAGGCTGGCGCTCAGGAGCGACTATGGAAGTCTTCGTCCGCAACGAGAACATTTTTCACGTCAAGGACCTGATCTCGCAGGACCTGTGCCGCAGGTGCATCGAGCTCTACCGGCTGGATCCGGCAAAACACTCGGGCTACACGAGCAGCGCGGCTGGAGAGCGGCAATTGGAGGTCGACGTCAAGGTCAGCACGGACCTGAGTGTCGAGACCGACGGTGTCTGGGCACCCGTGTTCGCCGAGCTGCACTCGGCGGTGACTGCCATCGTGCAAAGTATCCGCGCGCAGGCTTCAGCACTGCAGGTCGCGCCGCTGCAGTGTACGGGCTACAAGATCCAGCACTACAGGAAGAATGAAGGCCACTTCACGTGGCACTTCGATGCTCTCGGGCCTGGCGGGTGGGACCGGCAGCTCGCCGTGATCATCTATCTGAACACCGTCGCAGAGGGCGGCGAAACGTGCTTCTACCGCCAGGACCTGAAGATAAAGCCGGTGGCCGGAGAGGCGCTGTTTTTCCCGCCGTTCTGGACCCACATGCACTGCGGTGAGATTCCCAGGTCCTCCGACAAATACATCATTTCATCGTTCATCAGATTCGTGCTCCCGTAGCTAGTTGCGCAACCCGGGCAGCACGGTCTGGGTGATCCAGTGTTCGAGCGCGCCGGTGTCACTGATGTCGCCGCTGTACTCAACGGCCGGTACGTAGGGGCCGATGTGCAGCGGCGCATCGGGCATGATGGCCTGCAGCGTTGAGAAGGTCGCGAGCCCGGATGGCAGCGTGATCTCGCGCACCTCGGCGTAGTGGGTGTCCGCGGCCGTGGACTGGCCGACCAGCGTTGCTCCGAGCTTCTCGAAGTAACCCACCACATTGATGCACGAGCTGAAGCAGGCAGAGTCGGTGAGCACCATGACATGGCGCGGCATGCGTGGAGTTGTCGGTGCGGCGGACGTGGATTCCGCGCGCGCGCAGCTCAGCGGCGCGGTGAACGCCCGGTGCTGATCCAGCGCATCGCGCATCGCACTGACGACCTTCTGATACTCGCCGGAGGTGCCGGCTCGACCGAGAGCGGCGAACTTCTTCACCGCCTCTTCCGCCGCGGCGATGTTGCCGGGCGAGGCGCGCCAGGCCTCGGGACAGGGGCTCTCCTCCTCATCAGGCGGTCCCGGTCCGAGTACCGCTTCGACATAGGCGTTGCCGTAGAGCACGTCGGCGAGTGCCCGCCCGGGGGCGTCACCGTCTCCGCCATCGCCGCGCAGATCGACCACGACGAAGGGCGCCGCCCGCAACTTCGCTTCCTGCTTCCTGGCGGCGTCGACCACGGCCAGCGCCTGCGCCGACAGGCTCTCGAGCCCGATCCAGTATCCGGGGCCGACCTCTCGCACCCCGAAACCGGCGCTGCCGTGGACGTCGCCGAGCATGCCGAGAAAGCTTTCGCGGCTGACCCGCTCCCAGTGCAGCTCGATCCTGCGGGTCACGTTTCCGGCACGTATCGTGCAGCTGTCCGGGCGGGTTACGAACGGGTTTCCCTCGTCGACGAGGAGCCAGGGCGCGGCCAGGACGCGCATCGCTTCCACCGACCATACGACCCGATAGCGTCCCAAGGTGTCGCGCGCAAAGTCATCAATCGGCGTTCGCCCGCAGTCAAGCAATCGCGCGCCCACGAGATTTTCTCCGACGACGTCCGGATCCTCCTTGGCGATTACCCAGTTCGCACCCCGTTTGGCCGCGATCAGACCCACCCATTCGATGGAGGCCGGGCGGAAGACGACTCCGGCAAAGGCGAGTCCGGCCCGCTCGTAGACCGGCCGCGACCAGATGTGCGGGTCGCCCATCGAGTTGGCAAATTCGCCGAGCACCGCAACGTAGCCCGGATAAGTCGTCACCAGGTTCGACTGCACGAGTGCCCGGGTGTAAGCCGCATCCAGCGTGGCGAGGAACGTATCGTCCCCGACTTCGGGCACGGCCGCCGGGTGGTTGTCGGCGAGCAGCGCATGCGCCGCCTCGACGTCGTTCGCGGTGAGCATGCGCCAGCCTTCCCCGGCCGTGTCCTGCCGCGCCGCTTGAGCGAAAGCGGTCGAGGCGACTGCGATCAGTGCGGCGAGCGCGTAGCGCATGAGCCGCGGCTCAGTCGCCCGCATATCCCGCCTCAAGCGTGTGAGACGAGCGACGCGCCGACGAAGCTCTTGGCCCCGATATCGTGAGCGCGCTGGCGTCTAAGGTTTCGGCTCCCAGAGCTCGATCTTGTTGCCTTCGGGATCGAGAATCCACGCGAAGCGGCCGTTTGGATCGCTGTCGTCGGCCTTGAGAATCTGCACGCCTTTTGCGCGCAGCCGCGCGAGTAAAGCGTCCATGTCGTCGACTGCATAGTTGATCATGAAGGCACTGGTCGATGGCGCGAAGTAGCTCGTCGAGGCCGGGAATGCATTCCAGGTCAGCACCGGAGGGTGCTTTGGTGCGTCGTAGCGTAGCGCCGCGCCGCCCCAGGCTTCCATCGGCAGCCCCAGCACGTCGCGATACCACGCTGCAAGTGCCTTCGGATCTTTCGCCTTGAAAAACACGCCGCCTACGCCGGTGACGCGTCCGGCGGGCTCGGGAGGCGCGGCTTCACCCGAATTGGCCATCAAGAGAAATCCCACGCACAGCACCAGGATCGATCTCACCGCCATCGCTGTGCTCCTTGCCGTGTGAGACGGAACTAAGGGGCTTAGGCATCAACGATATGCGAGCGCGGTTCCCAATTGCAACAAGCACTTGGTTATCACGCGTCACGGCCGGTCGCGCGCGAGCGAGTCGGTCCCGCAGACGTCCTGGTGTTGCGTGCGGCCGGCACGTGCAGGTCCCGCAGAAACTCGAGCGGCAGGGCGGCCTGCACCGCGCCGCCTTCACGCCGCCACGACTGCGGCACTGGCGGCACTCGTCCTCGGGCTGGCTGCTTACGGCGGAGGTGCTGGTCGCGCCGGTTGCCATCTTCGAGAGCGCCCGCTGAAACACGGCACTTCTTGTTCTGATGGTAACGCGAGGACGCTGCAGAGCATCCGATAGGCCGCAGCCTCGGCGGCGGACCTGGCAGCGGCTGCGGGTCGCAACGCAACGAATGTGCTTGACGCGTGTGGAATTGTAATCAATGAGTCATCCCCCTTGGCGCCGCGCGCGTTCTAGGTAATTAATCACGGCGCGTGGATCCGCGATGGCGGGCGGCGGACTGAGCGGCTCGAGCACAAGGAGGCTGATACGTGATGCAGGCACTTCTGTTCAGGTTTACGGCGGGCGCCGCGCTTGCGGCGCTGCTCCTGTCGTCCGGCTGCACTTCTTCAGACAACAGCTCTTCGAGCGGCAGCACGACTACCAATGCGTCGCCGACCGGCATCTGGACGGGCACCGATTCGGTAACGGCGCTGAATATCACCGGTTACATCGATTCTGCAGGCGAGGCCGTCTTCATGCGCTCCGACGGCGCGCAGTTCGTCGGCCCGACTCAGGTCTCGAACGACACGTTGGCCGCGACAGTGACCGGCTACGCGGACTTCGGCAACACTTTCGGTGACGGCTCCACGTACGGACTCGGCACGCTTAACGGCACGGTCACGACCGGCAGCACGCTTACACTCACCCTCTCTTTCACCACCAACAACGGCACGGCGCTGAGCGGCTCGTGGTCCTTGAGCTACAGCACCTTGAGCAGCGTCACCTCATCGCTTGGCAGCGTCAGTGCCAACTACACCGACACCGCGAGCGGCTCGGCGATCTCTATCAACGGCGACGGTGTGATGAGCGGCCAGAATGCCAACAACGGCTGCGTGCTGAACGGTTCGATCACCGTGAGCGACAGCAGCTACGACATCTACCAGGTGGCGTTCACGTATGAGGATTGCACCGGGAGCTACGCCGTGTTGAACGGCGTGCAGTTCACGGGACTGGCCGCTCTCAATACCAGCAACTCGCCGGCGCAGCTCACGATCGCCGTTGCCGGCGCCAGCTCGAGCAGCAAGTACGCGATCGTGCTGAATCTCGACGTGAGCTGATCCCGACGAATCGTACTTATGACGCGGGGACGCTTTACTCGCGCGGTTGCGCATAAAGGGCGTCGAACCTCTGAAGTGCGAGGACAATGATCCCAGGACATGCGCCCGTTATCCGGATTGGACGTGCGCCTGCAAAGCCTGTAGAGTGCGCCGCGCCGAAACCCGAGGGTGCGCGGTCAGCGCCCGGTTCGGCTCGCAGTCTGTTCCACCCGACGCACTTCGATCTTCCTTTTTAACCACTCTCGCGCCTGACCGCCGCGGCCGTCGCCCGCCGGGCCCGCATTATGGGCCGTCGGGGTCCTCACGGATGCTGCCGGGCGAGCCAACAGATTCCGAGGCTTTCATATGTCATTCATCGATCTCGGGCTCGCGCCCGAGCTGCTGCGTGCGCTCTCCGACAGGGGCTACGACGCGCCCACACCCATTCAATCCCGCGCGATTCCCGCCGTGCTCGCCGGGGGCGACGTGCTCGCCGGCGCTCAGACCGGGACCGGCAAGACGGCCGCATTTGTGTTGCCGATTCTGCAGCAGCTCGCCGCAGGCGCCGGCCGCTCCCCCCGCGCACTGGTCCTGACACCGACCCGCGAGCTCGCCGCGCAGATCGCCGACAGCGCCCGCTCGTACGGCAAATACCTGCCGTTGCGCACGGCGGTGGTGTTCGGCGGAGTGAGCATCAAGCCGCAGATCGGGGCGCTGCGCGCGGGCTGCGATTTGCTCATCGCCACTCCAGGGCGCCTGCTGGATCTCGCCGGGCAGGCCGTGCTCGACTTGCGTGGCATCACGCACTTCGTGCTCGATGAGGCAGACCGAATGCTCGACATGGGCTTCATTCACGCGATCCGATGTGTCCTGAAGCTCCTGCCCGGCAAGAGGCAGAATCTGATGTTCTCGGCCACCTATTCGGCGCCGATCCGCGAGCTCGCCAGCCGTTTCCTGCGCGATCCCGTGCACATCGACGTCGCCGCGCGTAACGCGACCGCCGAGCGCATCGAGCAGCAGGTGTATCGCGTGCCTAAGGAGCACAAGCGCCAATTGCTCACGCACCTGATCCAGGCGGGCAGCTGGGCCCAGGTGCTGGTGTTCACACGCACTAAACACGGGGCGAATCGCCTCACGCAGCAGCTCGAGTCCCACGGGATCCGGGCCGCTGCGATCCATGGAAACAAGAGCCAGGGCGCGCGCGAGCGGGCGCTGACCGACTTCAAGGCGCGGCGCATCACCGCACTGGTCGCTACCGAAGTGGCCGCCCGCGGGCTGGACATCAAGGACTTGCCGCACGTGGTCAACTACGAGCTGCCGAATGTGCCAGAGGACTACGTACATCGCATCGGGCGCACCGCACGCGCCGGCAGTGCTGGCCGCGCGATCTCGCTGGTCGCGCCGGATGAGATCCCGCTGCTGCGCGACATCGAGAAGCTGCTGGCTCGCACCCTGGCGACCGCAGCCTTGCCCGAGTACGCGGCGGCCGGTTTACCGGTGGCGCGCGCGGTGGCAGCGTGACAATTGAGGGATGCCGCCGCCGAGCGGGGCGTCGTAGGGGCTCGATTCCCTGTACTGGCGGCACCGCGCCGGTTTTCAGTCTTGCCGCGGGCGGGTGGAGTAGAGTGGGAGAGTGCCTCGCTACCTCACCGAGGCTGCCGTCATCGATTGCGGAGATTTCGTGAACAAGCACAACTACCATCAGGCGAGGCGCCAGAAGGAACAATCGCGAAAGGCGCGGCAACAGAAGAAGTTGCAGCGCCGATTGGACCGCTCGACAGCCCCAGACGCCGGCAGCGCAACGGAGACGCCGCCCGCACAGCCTGTTCAGCCGATCGCGGACGAGATCCCTTCGTGAGACTCCATGCGCACAAGCCGGGCGCCACACCGGAGAGCCGTGGCGAAAGGCTGCGACGGAGCCGCGCAGCAGCACCGGATCTGCGTACGAGGTTCCCCAGCATCCAACAGCTTCGCCTCGAGTTCAGGTTCGAAGGGACAGGTTCTCACACGCCCGCATCCCAATCGCATCAGCTGTATCCACCCGCACGAGCCTTTTTCGAGTTTCCATGTCCCCATGCTGACTGCGACGGTCAATTCGATCTGACCGATGTCGTGCGGCGTACCGTTGCCGATCACGCCCACGCGTCGCGTGGGACCATCGTCTGCTCGGGCTGCCGAGCACTTGACCGTGGGCCTAAGCAACCCTGCCAGCTGCAGTTGGTCTACTCAGTGACAGCCGTCCTGTGACGCCCGTCCCGCTGCGGCCTGCTCTGCGCGAAGTGATCGTGACGGCGCTGCCGCCCAAGGCGGCCGCTAGCCAGAACCCTTTCCCGCGGCCCGCGCCGCTCGGGCGCACTGCTCGTCACGCACCTGCGCCAGCGTGAGCCGTGTGCTGACGGCAATCACATCGAGGACAGGGTGCGTGGGGTCGGAAGGGAGGCGCAGGCCGTGAAGCCTTTCCCAGGTGCGAATTCGAACATCAGGTGGACTCGCGTCCGAACGCTGTTCGGCCAGCTGTCGGAGCCTTTTTTCCGCACGCTCCTGCTCTTCCTGCGCAAAGCGCTCGGCGGGATTCTGTACGGGGTGATGTGCGGGGGACACTGTCATGTGTGCGAAAAGCTTAGGGGCCTGCGCACAGGGTACACGAGTGCGTGATGGACCTCATCGAATACTTCGAGCGCCAGAAGCAACGGTGCGAACGAGAGCTCAGGTACGCCGAGGCCGCGGACTTCTGCCTGATTGAGAGAACCGCGCAGGGCGAGAAGGACATTACTGACGAACATATCAAGCAATTGCGCGGCGCGCGCGAGGATTATCAGCGAATCATTGATGACCTGAAGAATCGACCCCGGTAAAGCTTGAAACGGAAGTGGGGTGCCCACGAATCAACGATATGCGACCGGCGACCCCAGTTGCAATAGCCACTGCGCCTGCCGTCGTTGAGCAATCCCCGCCGCGTGGAGGTCAGTGGATCGTGATTCAGAGTGCCGGGATTTCGCCGGCCCTAGATTCGCGGCAGCGCAGCCAAGGTAGTCTGACGCAGCTGCTGCCCGGTCAGCGCCTGGTAGACCTTAAGGACTTTTGGGACGTATTCGAGCGTTTCGATGAAAGGCGGAATCTGCCCCGAGCTTCGATCCACGGCGTCTTCGCCAGCATTGAAGGCGGCGAGCGCAAGACGCACGTTCTGACGAAACCGATTGATCAGAAAGCCAAGGTAGAGGGCGCCGCCCCGCACGTTCTGCCGCGGATCGTAGCGATTGGACACGCCAAACCGCGTGGCTGTCGCAGGCATGAGCTGCATAAGGCCCACCGCACCGCGCTTCGAGACAGCACGGGGATTGAAACCCGATTCGACGACGATTACGGCCCTAAGCAGATTGGGCTCAACGCCTGCGGATTTCGCTTCCGCCTCAATGATGGCGTCGTACTGCGCGGCCCGCGCCAGGAGCCTGGGGTCGTAATGATCGCCACTGCGCGTCAACTCCTTGGGAGTTAGAGCGAACAACTCGTATCGTCTCGAGTCCGGTTTATCTGTGAAATGCGCCACGCCATCGGCATCGACGTACTTATAGATGGGGGGCGATGCGCTGCAGATAGCGGCCGTACATACGGCCATGGCAGTCATGGCGTATTTGACTAACATAATGAGCGGCTTCCTCAACGGGGAGCCTACCCAGATAGCTGGCGCGCCGCTGGGATTGGAGTCACGGCTTGCAGCCGGCCCCGCGCCTGGCTCGGGAATCTATGTCACGAAACGCTGCGGAAACGCCCGCTCATGCTACGTATTGTGCCGCGACGCGTGCACTTTCAGCCATGCCCTGCCGGTAGGATGTGCGTGCGGCGCTATGCGGCTGGCAGCTCCGCAGGCAAAGTTACCTCGAGCAGCTCGAGCCCTTCCGTCGGTTGAATCGCGAAGGCGGTCCCCGCGGGCAGGACACAACTGTCGCCCGGGCGCAGATCATGAGCTCCGAGAGCCGAGCTCTCGAGCACGGTGGTTCCGGATAGCACGAAGTAGAAGGCAAATTCACCCGCGTGCGCCTGCCTCGGAGCGGCGCCGCGCCGCTCGGCGACTGCCTCCCCGTCGCTTCGCAGGACCCGAGCTCCCGCCAGCCCATTCGTCGCCTCGCCGATTCCCATATCGCGCTCTCCGAACCCGTAGAATCGCGATGCTTTCCAGATGGCCTTGCTGGCAACATGACACACAAAGCGCTGACCATTGAACTCCCGCTCCGGTGCTTTCCTGCCGGTGGGCAATGTCATGCTCGGATCACTCCAGGTCTCGTGCGCTGCGGGGCAACTGATTTCGATAACCTCGAGTCCTTCGGAGGATTCCAGGACGCAGTGCCGTATCTCCGGCGGCTGCAGGACGCAATCTCCGGCCCTCAGGATTATGGGATCGCCCTGGCCCTCATAGGAAACGCGCACCCATCCGTTCTTGCAGAAGATCATCTGGAAGCGGACGCGGTGATAGTGAACATAGTCGGGTACAGGCCCGCCGCTCGGAATCAGAATATGGGATGCCGCAAAGCGGCCACCGAGCCGTGAGGGGATCAGGTCCCGATACAACATGTCAGCGCGTCCTGCGTGCCATTCGGAGGTCGCTCCTCGACGCGTCAACACAAACTCTTGGGTACCCTCCGGCACGATCAATGGCGGGTGAAGCGCGACGATTTCGACGTTCAAGCGGTCCGGCCCTTCGAGCGCCCTCGGCGCTCCAGTCGGCAGCGCATCGAGATCGCACACAATACGCAGTTTGACGGGTGCGGGCCGCTCGGCCCCGGCGCCAATCTGTTCAAGTCTGAGAACGCAATCCGGTGTGCTCAGCACGGCAACAGTCGGATCCTCGGCCGGCATGATCATGCGAACCTTGAATCCCAACCCGGAAGTCAGAAAACGTACGCTGTCGGCAAGACTGGAGCAGCTAAGGACGAATTGGACCGAGGCGTAATTTTGCTTTGGGAGGGGCATGGGCTTAGACGACCCCCGGCAATGTGCCAGCATTGTCCCAGACCTGATCGCGAGCGGCCGCCTACGGCGGGCCTGATAATGGTACCGTAGGTGAGTTCTCGGCAACCTCGCGCCGGCGGTGGCCGTCATTCCTTATGAAAGAGCGTCTGTTACTCCTGATCCGCCGCGCGATCTACAACTCGCGCGGCGGCTTCCTCGTGCGCCCGCTCCTCATCGCGCTCGCGCTCGGCTGTGCCGGGGCGCTGCTGTCGTGGGCGGAGGAGACGGCGCCGGCGATGAGTGCCTGGGTGCCGGCGATACTATTCCCGTCTCGCGCCGATCCTCAGGTTGCTCAGGTGATCCTCGCGGGTATCGCGGGCTCCATCATGACGGTGGTATCGATCGTGTTCGCGATCCTCCTGATGACGCTGACGCTCGCCTCGATGCAGTTCTCGCCGCGCATCATTCTGAGCTTCACGCGCGACCGGGTGACGCAGTGGACCCTCGGCATCTTCCTCGGCACGTTCCTCTACTGTGTGGCGGCGCTCCCCGCTGCGCGCGCGCTGCCGACGCCGTTCGCTCCGGTCGCGACCGTCCTGGGAGCAGTGGTGCTATCGCTCGCGTGCGTCTGCTGGCTGCTCTACTTCATCCACCACATCTCGCGGGCCATCAGCGTCAACTACATCGTGGACAAGATCGCTTCGGAAACCGAGACCGTTATCGACCAGATGATGCCCCTGCCACGGCGCGCAAGCTCGTTGCGCAACCGGACGCTGCCGCCGGATCTCACGTTCGAGACCACATTGACGAGTACCGACTCGGGTTACATCCGCTTTATCGACCTTACGCGGCTCCTCGACGTGGCGAAGAATCACCGCGTCTGCATCCACGTGCTGCGCCGCGTCGGGCAATTCGTGCCGGCCGGCGTCCCCCTGATGGCCGTATCGAAGGCCGAGCGCCTGCCATCCGGAGGTAGCACCGCGCTTCTCGACGCGTTCGATCTCGGTCCGTCGCGCACCTTGCAACAGGACGTGGAGTTCGGCGTGCTGCAGATCGTCGATATCGCGCTACGGGCAATCTCGCCGGCCGTTAACGATCCCAGCACCGCCATCAGCTGCGTCGATCAGCTGAGTCGCATTCTGATCCGCTTCGCCGCGCGGGAGCCGCCGGACGCGCTGCTGTTCGACCTCCCCGGTGTCCCGCGGGTGATGATCGCGTGGATCGACCTCGAGAAGCTCATGGACACGGCGTTTGAACAGATCCGGCTCTACTCGCAAGGCGACGTTGCGGTGAGCCTGCGGCTGTTACGGGCGCTGGGCGACATCGCTGCAGCCGGCGACGCCGCGCTGCGCCGCGAGCTCGCCGAACGCGGGCGCCGCATCGTCGCCGGCTGTGCCGCACGGCTTGGGGAGCCGGAGCTCGCGGAAATGAAGGCGCGGCTGCGCGCCCTGGAGAGCGGGGCGCGGACCGCCTGAGCACCGCGGCCTCAGCGTGTCGGCAGCAGGAAGGAGTAACCGACGCCCAGGTAGTTGCGCGGCGCCGCACGCGAGAGCCCGGCCGCGACGTGAAAGTCGATCTGCTGATTCGCGGCGAGGCGGTAGGTGGTGCCGGCGTGCAGCTGCTGTCGTGTGCCGCCGCGCTGCGGCGAATCCACGGCGAGCTCGGTGAAGAGGTCGCAGCGCACGCTCAGCGTCCGATCGAGCAGCAGCGTCGCTTCACTCGTGAAGTCCCGCCTGCCGCCGACCGTCGGCCAGTAGGCGGCGATCTGACCCGCTACGGTCCAGTTCGCCGCGATGCTGTGCGCCCAGGGGACTTGCAGACCCGGGTCATAGCCATGACTCGAGATCTGCCGCGCTCCGGTCGGGATACTCGCGAAGGCGACGATCGACACATCGACGCCGCCCAGCGGGCCGAGCTGTCGCTTCACGCCGAGCGCGGCGTCGCCGAAGCCGGAAGCCGAGGCGCTTGCCGAAGTAAGGCTGTAGAAATAGTCCGGCACCGAGAGGCGTAGCTCGGTTCGCTCAGCCAGTCCGTAACGGATCGCCGACTCCGGCAGATCCAGGACTGCTCCGTTGTTGAGATTGGCGACCAGCAGTCCGTTCTCCATCTGAAAGCCACCCTCCGGGACCACGACGGCCGAGTCGGTGACCGAGGGGCGGTCCGTAGCGATGGTCGGTGGGCCCCCGCTGTCGGCGCAGGCTGCGCTCGCGGCAATGCTCCCGAGGATCGCTTGCCAGACGTGTCTTGCGAGGCGCCGCATGCGGGCGCGCGTCAGCGTTGCAGAAACTCGGCGATCGGCCCCATGGCGAGCGCGGGCAGAAAGCTGAGCGCGCCGGCGAGGACGATCGTGCCGAGAAGCAGCGCTCCGAACGTCGGTGAATCGACGGCCAGGGTGCCGGCGGAGACTGCCACCCTTCCCTGCGCGGCGAACCGTCCGGCGGCGATGATGGCCAGCGCAGCGAGTCCGTAGCGGCCCGCCAGCATCGCGACGATCGTGCTGGTGTTGAAAAAGACGTTGTTGGCGTCGAGCCCGCCGAGCGCGAGCCCGTTGTTCGCCATGCAGGAGGCATAGGCGAAGAGAATCTCCGTGAAGCCGCGCGCTCCGGGATTGAGGCTGACCGCCGCGCGGCCACCGGACGAGAGCACCGCGATCGCGGTCAGGGTGAGCACCACCATGGGGCTCGCGAGCACGTACAGCGCGACCCAGCGCGTTTCCCCGGCTGTCACTTTCTTGCCGAGGTATTCCGGGCTGCGCCCGATCATGAGGGCGCCGAGGAAAGCCGCCACCACGGCCATCATCACGATACTGTAGACGCCGGTACCGAGGCCGCCGAACACCACCTCGCCGAGTAACAGGAAAGTGAGCGGCGCGAGCACGCCGAGCGGCTGGTAGGAATCCTGCATAGCGTTGAATGAGCCGGTGGAAGTATTCGAGGTGACGATGGTGGTCAGCGTCGACTCGCCGATACCGAAGCGCACTTCCTTGCCCTCCATGTTGCCGCCGACCAGGTGCAGATCGGCGAGCTGAGGCGGCGGCGCCCGCTCGGCCCGATCGCACAGGGCGAGTCCCGCGACGAACATCACGACCATGACGGCGAGCAGCAGCCAGCCGGCGCGCAGCCGCTGCGTCATCTGGCCGAGAGTGATCGTGAGTGCGGCAGGCAGCATGCAGATCGCCAGCATGCCGATGAAATTCGTCAACGGGGTCGGGTTGGCGTAGGGGTGCGCGCCGTTAGCATTGAAGAAGCCCCCGCCGTTGGTGCCGAGATTCTTAATGAACTCGAGTGCGGCGACCGGGCCCTGGGCGATGACCTGTGTGCGGCCCTCGAGCGTGTGCGCCACAACGTAGGGCGACATGTTGAGCGGGACGCCCTGCCAGATGAGCGCCAGGCTGCCGATGAGCGCGAGCGGCAAGAGCACAAAGAGCAGCGAGCGCACGAGATCCACCCAGAAGTTGCCGAGCGTCGCCGACCTCGTCCGCGCAAGACCCCTGATAAACGCGAATCCCACCGCCAGTCCGCCCGCAGCTGCCAGAAAGTTCTGCGCGACCAGCCCGATGAGCTGCGAGGCGTAACGCAGGGTGCTCTCGCCCGCGTAGGCCTGCCAGGTTGTCGTGGTCGTGAAACTCACCGCGGTATTCGCGGCGAGGTCAGCGGTCATCGCCGTGCTGAGATAGGCATCCGCCGGACCACCTGGCAGTGCCCGTTGCAGCATCAGCACGAGAAACAGCAGCGCGGCGCAGCCGAATCCGAACGAGAGGAAACACGCGGCGTAAGTCCCGGCCGACATCTCCTGCTCAGGGTGCACGCCGAGCAGGCGGTACAACGCCGACTCGAGGGGACGCAGTAGCGGGTCGAGGAACGTGCGGCGGCGCTCGCACACGCGCACGAGGTACGACCCGAGCGGGTAGGCAAGCCCGACGAGCGTCGCGAGGAACAGCGCGCATTCGACCCAGCTCATCGCACCACCGCCTCAGCGCGCGGGATGCGCCGCGCGCGTCTCCGGGTGCTGCAGCCGCTCGAGCGCCAGATTCAGCTCGAGCACCGGCACGCGCGGCTCGCCCAGGAACCCGAATTGCGGCCGCATCACGTGTTGCGCGACCAGGCGACGCAGGATGCTCGCCTCGAGTCCGCGCGCGCGCGCGATCCGCGTTACCTGCAGCAACGCATTCTCAGGGCTGATATCCGGATCGAGTCCGCTGCCCGAGCGCGTGACCGCGTCGATGGGAATCGGAGCGTCGGGCGCGAGGCCGTTGTTCTGCCGGTACTCTGTAGCCAGAGCCCGAATGCCCGCGAAGCCCGGGGCACCCTCCGCGAGCTTCGGGTTGCTGGGAGCGAGGTTGGTACCGCCGGAAGCCGTGCCGTCATAGCCGCTGCCGGCGGCCGAGGGCCGGGGGTGAAACCACTCCATCCCAGTGAACTCCTGCCCAATCAGCGTCGAGCCGACGACGGTTCCCCGCTGCAGCAGCAGACTTCCGCTCGCCTGAACCGGAAAGAGCGGGGCCGCGATCGTGAACAGAACCAGCGGGAACACGGCACCGCCGAGCAGACTGAGCACGAGCACGCTCAGAACCGCGGTGCGCAGCTGCTTCTTCAGCTGAACTTCCCTGATGACTCCTGGGGTGGGAGCGGGAGCTCCCCCACGCGATTCATCGTCGGCACGAGTGCTGCCAGAGGCCACGGCGAGGCAGGCTATGAAAAGCCGCGTGAGCGCGCCATTAGCAATTACCGCAAGGGGCACGGAGCATTCGCAACAAGCGCGTCGCTGGAAAGTATGCCTGGCAGCCGCTCCCGTCAGTGCGACGCTGCCTCAGTTTTTGGCGGTATGGCCGCCTTCGGATCGATGAGAAGGAAGGCTACCTGGCGTTCTCCGCCAGCCGCGCCGTGGCCCATCATGAACGAGATGCGATCGCCGGCCTTGTACTTCGTGGTCCCGAGCACGTCGTCCACCACGACCCGGGAGCCGTTCCAGCGTACGACATAGGCACGGTAGTTGTAGCCCTCGGCCTGAGCCTGCAGGACGCGCTCAACAACTCCCTCGACCATCGAGCCAACGGCGGATGCGCTAACGTCGGCTGCGAGCGTCGAGTCCTCGGCTGTGTCGGCCGTAAACACCAGCTTGCCCGCGCCTAGGCCGAGCGGCAGGTCCACACGGCTGACCCGCAGCAGGGCGGTCTCCCCGGGCTGCTGGAGCGGCGCGGACTTCCCCGGATCGAGCGCCACTTGAGAGCCGTGCCAGCTGACGATGTACGCCGCGTAGGAGTCGCCGCTGAAGGTGCCCTTGAGGACCTCATCGATGAGGCCGACATCATGCGTCACATGCGCACTTGCCGGCAGCAGGCTGGCGCCGCCGGAACCCACCCCCGCCGGAACGTCCATGAACTGCAGCACCTGGTGGCCCATTACCGACAGGCGCGTCGCCATGAAGCGGATTGGCGCCCCGGGCAACATGGACTGTCCGCCGGTCAGGTCGGGGATCGCAATGCGTTGGCCGTGCCACTCGGCGATATAGGCGGTGAACCGGTAGTCACCATCCGTGACGCTCAGCACCTCGTCCACGGTCGCCGTGGCCGATTGGCCCGCGAATGACGGTGGCGGTCCCGAGGTTGCGCTAGGCCGACCCTCCGGGCGCTCCATGCTCATGAAGCCGAGCACGTGGCGTTCTCCGACATCACTGCGGGCGACCATGAAGCGGATAGGGTCACCGACATTCAGGTGACATACACCGAGTGGGTCGGAGACCAGCACCCGGGCGCCGTGCCAGTGCACGACGTAAGCGTCAAAGCGGTAGCCGCCCTCGGAGGAATCGATGACCTCCTCGATCGGGGCGCTCTCCATAGACGCCGACGGCACCTCGGTCGCCGGGGGCGGGAACGTGGCTGCAACGGCCCCCGAATGCGCCGGCGTAACCATCCAGGTCGCCCCCATTAAAAGCCACAACGTGCCGAGTCTAAGGTTCATGTCGGTCGCTCCTCAGTCGGGATCCGTCGCAGGTTGTGGCTCGCGGCTCTGATGCTGCAGCCACTTGCGTTCACCATCGACGACCGCCTGCAGGTTCGCGAGCTTGCTGTCGGGAAGCCCGGCAGCGCGCGACTGCTCAAGGAAGTCGAGCATCTCGTTGAGACTGCCGCCCCAGCGTGTCTCCAGCGAGATCATGTATGGCCGCCTTGCCAGCAGTGCCGTGGAATCGAGCCTCAAAGCTGCGTCTAGCTGACTGCGGGTGTCGGCGCGCGAGCCATCCTCCATGCTGATCCGGATGAGGAAGTTGTAGGAGAGCATGGGCTTAGCATCCATCGCCAGGGAGGCCTCGAAGTCCTGGCGAGATTTTTCCAGATACAGCCGCATGCCGCGGAACTGCTCATCGGTGGTGTGCGCCGCGAACCGTGTGCCGCGCGTCTGTATGCCGCACTTGAAATAGTAGATCCCACGTGCCACCCGCGCGGCGTAGGATCCCGGATATGAAGTGAGCCACGCATCGAAGTGCGCGGCGAGCGGCGGATCGGCGAGCATGAAGGCGTTGAAGGCTTTCTGCAGCTCGAGCTCATCGAGCGTTCCCGACCGATAGGCCTGCTGGAAAGCATTCATGCGCTGATCCAGCTCGGCGTAGTGCCCCGCCTTGAGGAGGTTGCGCGACTCGGCGATCTCACTCTTCGTCTGGCTCTGGGCACTATCGGAGCTCTCGCTCTGAGCGGTCGCCAGGCTCGAGCTGAGCGCCGCGCCGACTGCGACGGGCACCAGCAGCGTCGTCAGCGCGGTCAGCCAGAGCAGCGAGGCCGCGGTCGCGCCCAGGGCATGTCGCGGGCGGTCGGTCATGATGGACTCGATACGTCTGCGCAGATCCGCCCCTGCGACACCAGCCGCGCATGCGAGCGGCGACTCCACGTACAGCTTGCAGACGTTGAGAATGCCTTGCGCATAGGTCTCCGGATCGCAACCGGCGGCGACCACCGCCTGATCGCAGGCGCACTCGCGTTCGACCATCAGCCGTCTGCCGAGCCACCACACGAGCGGATAGAACCAGAACAACGCCTGCATCAG
The DNA here is from genome assembly GCA_030038875.1 of Gammaproteobacteria bacterium. GTDB lineage: Bacteria > Pseudomonadota > Gammaproteobacteria > Steroidobacterales > Steroidobacteraceae > 13-2-20CM-66-19. The sequence goes on from JASHQW010000086.1 coordinate 24,461, forward strand.
CATGCTGATGCAGGCGGTCAGATTGTCGCCGCGGCGCACATGTTCAAGCTCGTGCAGCAGGACGCTACGCAATTCGTCCGCGCTGAGGTGCTCCTCGATGGCGTGCGGCAGGAGCAGCACCGGCCGCACCACGCCCACGACTCCGGGTTCCATGGCAGTCGGAGCCGCGCGCACCGGTATCGATGCTCGGATCGACAACGGGACGGATTCCTCGACGAGCTGCCGCAGCCGCCACCAGCGCACGGCCCAGCGCCCGAGGACGAGCGCCGCACCGCAGGCCCACAGACCGAGGAGGAGCTGCACTCCGTGGAAATGCGGGGCAGTGGAGGGACTGGCAGCGGTTAACGCGGGCGCAGCGGGCGCGCTGAACAGTGCGATCCCGAGCTCGGGCGGGGCCGGAGCAACGATGCGACCAAGAACCGGCACGACCGTCGCAGTGAGGGATACACGGGATGCAAGATGACTTCCGAGCACGATCAGCAGGGAGAACGGCATCAGGAACTTCACCGCGGCGCTGAACCATAGCCAATAACGTAGTCGGGCCCGGTGCTCGCGCAACGCCCAAGCCCAGATGCCAACAACGACCACTACCAGCGTCGACTGCCAGAGGTGATTCAGAAGCGCTTGAATCATTGTCAGTCCTTGCTTCCAAGGGTGCGCAGCACCCGCTCGGCCTCGCGTATATCGTCCAGCGTGAGTCTTCCGGACTCGATCAGGTGCGCCATCACCTGCTGCGTACGTCCACCGAATAATCCCAGCAGCTCGTCGATCAGGCGGCGCTGCGCTGCGCCGCGCGACACAATGGCCTCGAAGAGGTGAGCGTTGCCGATCTTGCGAACCCGGCGTACCGCCTTCTTCGCCTCGAGGCGGTAGACGGTCGTCTGCACAGTCGTATAGGCAGGCCGGTTGCGCTCCGGAAAGGACTGCTGGATCTCGCGCACCGAGCTCGCACCGCGCGTCCACAGTGCCTCCATGATCTTCAGATCAAGCTTGCTCAGACGCGGGCTCGGCACGATGCGTCTTCCACCTACTACAACTGTAGTTTATCCTACGACGGCTGTCTCTGCTGTGCAAGCCGGTCCTCATAGCGTCCGCCGGCAGGAAGCTCCAAAGGAGACGTCGGAACGCCGGGACCGGAACGTTGACCCCTATAGCATCGAACCAGTGACCTCTGCCGGGTGAAACGGAAGTGGGGTGCTTACGGATCAACGATATGCGCGCGGTGTCCCCAATTGACCTGGCACGGGTTCCTCCTGATGGCCAACACCGGCACCGCCGTCGCGCCGCGGAACAGCCAGTGACACCCGGCCCGGGTATCATCCCTCCATGTTGACGCGTCGCGAGGTCCTTAGAATGACGGGCGCGGCCGCAGCCTGCGTGTCACTACCTGCCGTGGCAGAGGCGCAATCCGCACCCGATTATCGGCTGGACATTGCCGTTACGACACTCGAGCTCGCGCCGCGCACCCGCATCGCAACGACCGCCTACAATGGGCTGGCTCCCGGGCCGCTGCTGCGCTTCAAAGACGGTCGGGCGGTCACGGTCGAAGTGGTCAATCACACCGATCACCCGGAGGTCGTTCACTGGCATGGCCTGTTCCTTCCCCCGGCCGTCGACGGCGCGATCGAAGAAGGCACGCCCGCGATTGCTCCCGGCGCGACGGCGCGCTATGAGCTGACCCCCGCGCCCGCGGGCTTCCGCTGGTACCACACGCACACGATGGCCATGGATGACCTGAGCCGCGGCCAGTACACGGCGCTGCACGGGCCGCTGATGGTGGAGGCGCGTCTCGATCCCGGCCGTTACGATCAGGAGTTCTTCCTGACCCTGCACGACTGGCGTGCTCGCCTCAGCAGCAGTGAGGACGGCACGATGAGCGTGAGCTACGAGGCATCGACCGTCAACGGCAAGATTCTCGGCTACGGCGACCCGCTGCGCGTCAGGGAGGGTGAGCGCGTCCTGCTGCACGTTCTCAATGCGAGCGCCACCGAAACGCACTGGCTGGCGCTCGCCGGTCACGACCTGCGCGTGATCGCCCTGGACGGCAACGCCGTGCCCACGCCGCAGCAAGTGCCGATGCTGCGCCTCGCGCCCGGCGAGCGTGTGTGCGCGATTGTCGAGACCAACCATCCGGGTGTGTGGATTCTCGGCGAGGTGCGCAAACACGTGCAGGCCGCCGGGATGGGGATCGTCGTCGAGTACGCCGGCCAGAGCGGCTCGCCGCGTTGGATCCAGCCGGCGGATTTGCTGTGGAACTACCGGCAGTTCGCCGCCCCCGGCGCATCGCCCGCCGATACTGCAGCTGCGATTCCCGTGCCGCTCGTCTTCGAGTCGAAGTTTCGCGGGCACGGCAGCATGGAGGCCTGGACCATCAACGGCAAGTCCTATCCCGAGACGAGCGCTGCGCTCCTCAGGCAAGGCGAGCGCTATCGTCTGCAGTTCATCAACCGCAGCCGCGACGCTCATCCGGTGCATCTGCATCGCCACAGCTTCGAGCTGCGCAGCCTCGGCATCCCGGTCGCCGCCCGCGGCGAACCTGCCGTGCAGGACCTGCATGGCATCATCAAGGACGTCGTCGTGGTGGATGCGCAAACGCGCACCGAGGTGGAGTTCATCGCCGACCATCCCGGTGCAACCCTGTTTCACTGCCATCAGCAGGATCACATGGACCTCGGCTTCATGCTGCTCTTCAACTATGCCTGAGCGCGGGCCGTGCCTCGCGCGCTGCGGTTCGCTGCTCCTCGCACTGCTGCTCGGATGGCTTCCGACGCTCACCCGCGCGCAAGCCAACTACGAGATCCAGGTTTACGGCTCGGACACCGTGCCGCCGCAGAATCTGATGGTTGAGCTGCACTCCAACTTCACCTTCGAAGGCCAGGATCAGACTGTCGAGGGCGTTTATCCGACGACACACCAGCTGCATGAAACCCTCGAGCTGACCGATGGCCTTAGCAGCTGGTCCGAGGTGGGGTTCTACGTGTTTACCAGCGAACAGAACGGCGAGGGCATCCAGTGGGTCGGCGACCATATCCGGCCCCGGGTACGCGTCCCCGAATCCTGGGACTGGCCCGTCGGCGTCAGTGTTTCGATGGAGCTCGGGTATCA
>JASHQW010000087.1 GCA_030038875.1 Gammaproteobacteria bacterium
CGTCCCGAACGGCGTCTGCACCTCGTGCGCGCGCAGCTTGCCGAGGCCGCGCATGGCGTACAGGCCCGTTCCCCCGATGATGCCGATCATGAGCTCGCTCCCGTGGCGGCATTTGCGCCGACCGCCCGGCAGGCGGCAAGATGCCTCAAAGGACGCGCCAACAACAACCGCCGCCACGATTACGGACATGAGCAGCAGCGACAAACCGGCCGGAGCGCGCTACGCGAGCTTTCGCGAGTTCTATCCCTTCTATCTCGGCGAGCATACCAACCGCACCTCGCGCCGCCTGCACGTGAGCGGCACGCTGCTCGCGCTCACCCTCACCCTGGTAGCGCTCCTCAGCGGGCGCCTGGCGCTGCTCTGGGCGGTGCCGGTCGCCGGTTACGCCTTCGCGTGGGTGGGGCACTACTTCTTCGAGCACAACCGGCCGGCGACCTTCACTCATCCGTTCTATAGCCTGTGCGGCGACTTGGCGATGATGTACGAGGTGCTGACGGGCCGCATCCGCTGGTAGCGGCTTGAAGGCAAGTGTCCCATGAGCAGCGCGGCCATCGATCGCGTCTTCGAGCGACGCCTCGCCTCCCTCGTCAACAGCGGCGAGCCGCAGATCCTGCAGGGCGGCCGCAAGGGCGTCGAGAAGGAGTCGCTGCGCGTCACGCCGGAAGGCAGGCTCGCGCACACCCCGCACCCGGTGGCGCTCGGCTCGGCGCTCACCAGCGAGAACATCACCACCGACTTCTCCGAGTCGCTGATCGAGCTGGTGACGCCCGCCTTCACGCACAGCTGGGAGCTGCTGCAGTACCTGCTCGACCTGCACCAGTTCGTGTATCGCCACCTGGGAGATGAGCTCCTGTGGGCGACCAGCATGCCCTGCACCATCGACGCGGACGACGACATCCCGCTCGCCCAATTCGGCAGCTCGCACGTCGGCCGCATGAAGACCGTGTATCGCAACGGCCTCGGCCTGCGCTACGGCCGCATGATGCAGGCGATCTCGGGCGTGCATTTCAACTACTCCTTCCCGCTGCCGTTCTGGGAGGCTTACGCCGCGCTGCGCGGCGAGCGCGTGAGCGGGAGCGAGCTCATCTCCGCGAGCTACTTCGATCTGCTGCGCAACTATCGCCGGCACGGTTGGCTGGTGCTGTACCTCTTCGGGGTCTCGCCCGTGGTATGCAAGTCGTTCCTCCGCGGACGCGACGTACAGCTGCAGGAGCTCGGCATGGGCACCGCCTACGAGCCCTATGCCACGAGCCTGCGCATGAGCGACGTGGGCTACCGCAACCGCAGCCAGGCGGGGCTGTCGGTGTCGGTGAACGACCTCGGGGAGTACGTGCGCGATCTGCAGCGCGCGATCACCACGCCGTACCCGCCCTACGAGGCGCTCGGCGTCAAGGTCGATGGCGAATGGCGCCAGCTCAATGCCAACATCCTGCAGATCGAGAACGAGTACTACAGCTTCATCCGGCCGAAGCGCGTCGCGCGCTCCGGCGAGCGGCCCACCAAAGCCCTGAAGCGCGCGGGCGTCGAGTACGTCGAGGTGCGCGCTCTCGATGTCAGCGCGTTCGACCCCGTGGGTGTGAATCAGAACAAGCTGCGCTTCCTCGAAGCATTCCTCGCGCTGTGCCTGCTCAAGGAGAGCCCGCCCATCGGCCTCACGGAGCAGGCGGCGCTCGATGCAAACCATCTGACGGTGGCGCGCCGCGGCCGCGAGCCCGGGCTCACGCTCGAGCGCGACGGCAGAAAGGTGCCGCTGCGCGAGTGGGCGAGCGAGCTCCTCGATTCGATGTCGGGGCTGTGCGAGATCCTCGATCGGGGGGATGCGGCCCGGCCGTACGCGCACGCGCTCGCCACCCAGGCCGCCAAGGTCGCCGACGTGGCGCTCACCCCGTCGGCGCGCCTCATGAGCGAGCTCGCCTCCGGGCAGTCCTTCTTCGATCTGGCGCTCAGCATGTCGGAGACGCACAAGGCCTACTTCCTCGACCTCTATCCGCCGAACGAGGAGCGCCTGAGGGAGCTCGCCGGAGAGGCGCTGGAGTCGCTCGCCGCGCAGCGGCGGATCGAGGCGAGCGACCGGGGAACGTTCGACGAGTACCTGGCCCGGTACTTTGCCGACTGACCCGCCATCCGGGGCCATCCGGAGCCCCGTACCTGCAACGAGACCTTAACAGGGGTTTTACATAATCAATGAGTTGCTCATAGCTTTTGACGATCGGACGACTTACACTTCTACGCTCTGTCGCTGCACTGCGACAGCAGGAATAACAAGAGGGGCTTTCAAAGCCGATGACCCGAGACAATGCCGAAGGACTGCCCGTTGAGCAGCGCGCGGAGACTACTGCGGCCAACGAGGAATTCACCGGGATCGTGAGCCGGCTCGACGCCACCCGGCGCGAGGGCGGATGGGATCCCTACGAAGTCTGGCGGACCCGCGTCAGGGCGCCCTCCAAAGCGGCCCGCGCAAGAAAGGACCGTCCGCGCGAACCTCAGCGCTGAAGGCAGCGCTGACTCAAGACCGGCGAGAGGCCTGAACGGGCTTAGGCCGTACTGCGCCGGTCAATACCCCGCCGGAGGCATGTTGCGGGTGCGGCGTGGCGCCACAGACTCGAGCCGCGTGACGCGCGCGCGAACTGTGCTTACTTGCACCCCGGCGCGCCACGCCCGATCCTGCCTCAAGCCATGAATGCTCTCTCCGTCCGCGGACTCACCAAGACCTATAGGAACGGCGTCGAGGCCCTGAAGGGCATCGACCTCGACGTCGAGCAGGGCGACTTCTTCGCGCTCCTCGGGCCGAACGGCGCCGGCAAGACGACGCTCATCGGCATCATCACCTCGCTCATCAACAAGACCGCCGGCGAGGCGCGCGTGTTCGGCTACGACATCGATCGCGAGCTCGAGGCGGCCAAGTCGTGCATCGGCGTCGTGCCGCAGGAGATCAACTTCAACATGTGGGAGACGCCCTTCACGATCGTGGTGAACCAGGCGGGCTTCTACGGGATTCCCCGCCCGGTCGCGCGGCAGCGGGCCGAGAAGTATCTCAAGCAGCTGCAGCTGTGGGACAAGCGCGGCGGCATCTCGCGCGCGCTCTCCGGCGGCATGAAGCGGCGCCTCATGATCGCGCGCGCGCTGATGCACGAGCCGCGCCTCCTGATCCTCGACGAGCCGACCGCGGGAGTCGACATCGAGATCCGCCGCTCGATGTGGGATTTCCTGCGCGAGATCAACGCCCGCGGCACCACCATCATCCTCACCACCCACTACCTCGAGGAAGCCGAGACCCTGTGCCGCAACATCGCCATCATCAACGGCGGGCGCATCGTCGAGCGCGACCGCATGTCGAGCCTGTTGCGCCGGCTGCACGTCCAGACCTTCGTGCTCAACGTGCGCGATCCGCTCGCGGGCGCGCCGCGGCTCGAGGGCTACGACACGACGCTCGTCGATGACCACACGCTCGAGATCGAGGTCTCGAAGGACGAGAACCTGAACGACATCTTCGCGCGGCTCTCGGCGCTCGGCATCGAAGTGCTCTCGATGCGCAACAAGGTGAACCGTCTCGAGGAGATCTTCATGGCCCTGGTCGAAGGGCGCGGCGGCGAGGACTCCCCGCCGCAGGGCGCGCCGGTCGCGGCGCGCCTCGCCGCCCCCCCCCGCCG
>JASHQW010000088.1 GCA_030038875.1 Gammaproteobacteria bacterium
CTGCCCGTCAGCACCACGGCCACGGCGCGGCCGCCGCGCCGCTTCACGGCGCGCGCCAATCCCGCGTGGGTGCTCACGACCGAGGCGATCGCCGCGGCGCTCGCCTCGGGCGCCCTCGCGCGCGCGGAGCCGCTGCTGATCGACGCGCGCGGCGCCGATCGCTTCGCGGGCGAGAACGAGACCATCGATCCGGTCGCGGGGCATATCCCGGGGGCGCACAACCATCCGTTCACCGGCAACCTCGACGCGCTGGGACAGTTCCGCTCTCCCGATGAGCTGCGCCGCGCCTGGACGGCAAGCCTGCGCGGCCGGCCGCCGGCCGCGCTGGTCGCGATGTGCGGCTCGGGCGTAACGGCCTGCCACAACCTGCTCGCGCTCGAGGTCGCGGGCCTTCCCGGCGCGCGGCTCTACGCCGGCTCGTGGAGCGAATGGATCCGCGATCCGGCGCGCGCGGTGGCGCGCGGACGCGACGTTGTGTGACGCGGCACTCTCACTGGTCACACAATTTTGATATAACGCGCCCCGTGGCCGCCGATCCCAAGATCGCCCTCAACGGCAACCGCAAGTTCAACCCCGCGCAGCCCTGGCGGATCGAGGACTCCCTCGATCTCTACAACGTCGCCGCCTGGGGCAAGGGCTACTTCTCGATCAACGAGGCCGGCCACGTCGTGGTCCGCCCGGACACGACCGTCGAACGCGAGATCGACCTCTACGAGGTGGTCGAGGGACTGCAGGCGCGGGACCTGAGCACCCCGGTGGTGGTGCGCTTCTCCGACATCCTGGCGCACCGCCTGAAGCGGTTGCACGATGCCTTCGCCTCCGCGATCACCGAGAACGATTACCGCAACCGCTACACCGCGGTGTACCCCATCAAGGTGAACCAGCAGCGCCTGGTGGTCGAGGAGGTCTACCGCTACGGGCGCGAGTACGGCTTCGGGCTCGAGGTGGGCTCGAAGCCCGAGCTCCTCGCCGTCATGGCCATGACGGAGAATGCCCCCGAGCGGCTCATCGTCTGCAACGGCTTCAAGGACGACAGCTACATCGAGGCCGTGACGCTGGCGACCAAGCTCGGCCGCACCATCATCCCGGTGGTCGAGAATTTCGACGAGCTCGGGCTGATCCTGAAGCACGCCGCGGCCTACCAGGTGCGCCCGCGCATCGGCGTGCGCGTCAAGATCCTCAGCGAGGGCTCCGGGCGCTGGAGCGGGACGGCCGGCGACAAGTCGAAGTTCGGCCTCTTCATCACGGAGATCCTCGAGCTGTTCAACGTGCTGAAGTCGCACGACATGCTCGACTGCCTGCAGCTGGTGCATTGCCACCCCGGCAGCCAGCTGCAGGACATCCGCCGCGTCAAGGACGCCATCAACGAGCTGGCGCACGTGTACGCGGAGCTGAAGCTGATGGGCGCGGGGCTGCAATACATTGACGTCGGCGGCGGCCTCGGCGTCGATTACGACGGCAGCGGCACCAACTTCGCCTCCTCGATGAACTACACGCTGAACGAGTACGCGAGCGACGTGGTGTACCGCATCGCCAGCGTGTGCAACGCGCGCGACATCCCGCACCCGATGATCATCAGCGAATCGGGGCGCGCCATCGCCGCCTACCACAGCGTGCTGATCTTCGATGCGCTCGGCTCCTCGGCGCTCGACAAGTTCCGCGTCACCGGCTCCGAGGCCGAGGATTACTCCGGCGACGAGGAGCTGCCGCAGCCGGTGCAGGACCTGTTCGAGGCGTTCCGCGCGGTGAGCGAGCGGCGCCTGGTCGAGTGCTATCACGATGCGCTCACGGCGCGCGAGCAGGTGCTGCAGATGTTCAATCTGGGCCTGCTGTCGCTCGAGTTCCGTGGACTCGCCGAGCGGCTCTACTGGGCGACCTGCGCCAAGATCCGCGACCAGTGCCGCAAGCTCGAGCGGCTGCCCGAGGAGCTCGACGACCTGGAGTCGATCCTCTCGGACACCTATTTCTGCAACTTCTCGGTTTTCCAGTCGCTCCCCGACAGCTGGGCGATCGACCAGCTGTTCCCGATCCTGCCGATCCACCGGCTGGATGAGCGCCCGACCCGGACCGCGGTGCTCGCCGACATCACCTGCGACTCGGACGGCAAGATCGATCACTTCGTCTCGCTGCGCGACGTGAAGCGCACGCTCGAGCTGCACGAGCTGAGGAGCGGCGAGAAGTACTACCTGGCGGCGTTCCTGGTGGGCGCCTACCAGGAGACCCTCGGCGACCTGCACAATCTCTTCGGCGACACTCACGTGGTGCACGTGCGGCTGCACGACGAAGGCGGCTGGTGGATCGAGGAGATCGTCAAGGGCGACACCGCCAACAAGGTGCTCGAGTACATGGAGTACGACGTCGCCGAGCTCTACCCGGCCCTGGCGCGCGACTGCGAGCGCGCCATCCGCGACGGGCGCATGACGCTCGCGGAGAGCCAGGCCCTCAAGCGCTTCTACGAGAGCGAGCTCGACGGCTACGCGTACCTCGAGCCCGCGGGGGCGTGACAGTCTCTGGTGAGCAGCGGGCAAAAGTCGCGCCTTTTGCCCGCGGCCGACAGAGTAATGTCCGCCGAAATTGCCGCAGGCAATTTCGGCCAATTATCGCAGCAGCGCGAGCACCGCGAGCGCGACGAACACCACGGCGCCGATGCGATGCATCAGCTCGACCGGAACGCGCTCGGCGACCGCCCTGCCGAGGAGCACCGCCGGCACGTCGGCGATCAGCATGCCGAGCGTGGTGCCGGCTACGACCGGGACGAGGGTGCGATACTTCGCGGCGAGCGCCAGCGTGGCGATCTGCGTCTTGTCGCCCATCTCGATCAGGAAGAACGTCACCACGGTCGTACCGTAGGCCCCGAAGCGCGCGAGCCGTGCACCGTCCGCCGGCTCCTTGTCGGGAACCAACATCCACACCGCGGTGGCGAGGAACGAGGCCACCAGCAGCCAGCGCAGCACCTGCGGCTCGAGCAGTGAGGCGAGCAGCGTCCCGACCGCGCCGGCCAGCAGGTGATTGACGAGCACCGCGGTCGCGATTCCCGCAATCACCGGCAGCGGCGCACGAAAGCGGGCCGCCAGCAGCAGCGCCAGCAGCTGCGTCTTGTCGCCGAGCTCGGCCAGCGCGACCACGCCCGTGGAGACGAGAAACGCCTGCATCAGAACCCTCGGGTTTGCGTCTCACGGAAGCCGGGAGTAGCATGACATGGGCGTTCGTATCCGTCGTGGATGAGTGCGCTTTGTACGAATGTGTTGACTTCATCTCCCGCCCCGCGCCTCTCATCC
>JASHQW010000089.1 GCA_030038875.1 Gammaproteobacteria bacterium
TCCGGCGTGCGACATCTACTACAACAGCAACACCACCTACGATAAGCAGATCGCGCTCTACGGCGAGCTGAACTACGCGCTGACTCAGCGCCTGCGACTTGCGCTGGGCGAGCGCGTCTCGCATACGACGTTCGCGATCCGGAACTACGCGGACGGACTGGAGAACTTCGGGCCGACCCCGGTGCTGGTCGACGGACAGTACGTGCAGATACCGGGAGTGGGACGCAACGCTTCCACCAGCTCGAACCCGAACACGCCCAAGGCGACGCTGTCTTTCCAGGCCGATCCCAACGACATGTACTACGTGACCTACGCCAAGGGCTACCGTGTCGGCGGCGGCAACCCTTCACTTCCCAGCTATTGCGACACCAACCTGACGGAGGCGGGGTTCCCGGGCCCCAACTACGCGCCGCTCATCTATCGGCCGGACAGCACGCAGAACTATGAGATCGGCTCGAAGAACGCCTTCGGCAGCGTCTTACGCATCGCCACCAGCGTCTACTACACCCAGTGGAACAACATCCAACAGAGTGTCTATATCGCGGGCGACTGCGGGCTGCAATTCACCGACAACCTGGGGACCGCGGTTGCCAAGGGCTTCGATCTGCAGGCGGAGCTCGCGCTCGGCGCACTGTTCATGGACGTGGCGGTCGGCTACACCGATGCGCGTTACACCCGCAACTCGCAGCCCTCGCCCGGGGCGCCGCTGCTCGCGAGCGCTGGCGACGCGATCTCCGGCCAGGCGGCCATCGACTATGCTCCGGGCACCAACCCGCCGTGGACCGTGGCGGTGGGTCCGGAGTACCGCTTCAACATCGGGCAGCATGACGCCTTCGTGCGCCTCGACTGGGAATACGAGAGCCGCAATCCGTGGCTGGCCGCGGTGCAGGATCCGGCCTCCTCGCAGTACATTCCGGCGAGCTATACGCTGCCGGCGACACACTTCATGTCGCTGCGCGCCGGCATCACGATCGGCGAATGGCAGATCGCGCCGTTCATCGACAACCTGTTCAACAGCTACACGGTGACCAACTACGCGCTCGGTCAGACTGATCCCTATGCGCCCCCAGCCATCGCGGCGACCCAGCAGCAGAACCAATACACCTTCCGGCCGCGCACCTTCGGCATCACGGCGAGCTGGCACGGCGGCGGACACTGACTCGCACCGCAACTCGCCAGGTGGTACCGTGACGGCCACATGCCACCTGGCGACCAGGGCGCGGTAAGCGCCGACGGCGCGGCCGCGCGCGCCGAGAAACTCAACACCAGGGCCGCGAGCGTCGTCGGGCTCGCGGTGCTTTGCAGCCGGGTGCTCGGCCTGGTGCGCGAGCAGGTCTTTGCGGCGCTGTTCGGCGGCGGCCGCATCATGGACGCGTTCACCATCGCGTTCCGCATCCCGAACCTGCTGCGCGACCTGTTCGCCGAGGGAGCGCTCTCGACGGCCTTCGTCACCACCTTCAGCAAGACCGTCGCGACCGAGGGCGAGGCGGCCGCCTGGCGGCTCGCCAACAAGGCGGCGACGCTCACCGCGGTGACCCTGAGCGCGATCACCGTGCTCGGCATCGTGTTCGCGCCCTGGCTGGTCGAGGTGCTGGCGCCGGGCTTCGCGGGGGAGAAGGCCGCGCTCACCGTGACGCTGACCCGGGTCATGTATCCGTTCATCCTGCTGGTGTCGCTGGCCGCGCTGGTGATGGGGATGCTGAACGCGCGCAACGTGTTCGGCGTGCCAGCGATGGCTTCGAGCTTCTTCAATCTGGGCTCGATCGTCGGCGGCGTAGTGCTCGGCTACTGGCTCGATCCGCGCTTCGGCACGCGCGCCATCCTCGGGCTCGCGATCGGCACGCTGATCGGCGGCGCGCTGCAGCTCACCGTGCAGCTGCCGGGGCTCACGGCCCTCGGCTACCGCTATCACCCCGACTTCCATTGGCGCGATCCGGGTGTCAGCTCGATCCTGCGCCTCATGGGCCCCTCGGTGATCGCGGCCAGCACCACGCAGGTCAATGTCCTCGTCAACTCGATATTCGCCTCCGAGCTCGGCGACGGCCCTACGTTCTGGCTGACGGTCGCGTTTCGCCTGATGCAGCTGCCGCTCGGGGTGTTCGGCGTGGCGCTCGGCACGGTGGCGTTGCCGCTGCTCGCGCGCATGGCCGCCACGGGCCAGCAAAGTGCCTTTCGCAGCGAGCTGGCGCGCGGCATGCGGCTCGCCTTCCTCATGACGATTCCGGCGAGCATCGGCCTCATCGTGCTCGCCGAGCCCATCATCTCGGTCCTCTATCAGCACGGGCGCTTCGGCGCTCACGAGACGGCGGAGTCGGCCGGCGCTCTGCGCTTCTATGCCCTCGGGCTGTGCGGCTACGCGGCGCTCAAGGTGCTGGTGAACGCCTTCTACGCCATCGACCGGCGCAAGACGCCGATGGTGGTGAGCTTCATCGCGGTGGGGCTCAATCTGGCGCTCAACTGGATCTTCACGGTGCAGCTCGGGTGGGGGCATCGCGGCCTCGCCTTCTCGACTGCGTGCGTCGCCACCAGCAACTTCCTCATTCTCTATCTCCTCATGCGCGCGCACCTGGGTCGCCTCGAGTCACGTGCCATGGCCGCGCTGCTCGCGCGTGTCGGGCTCGCCTCGCTCGCGCTGCTCGCCATCGCCTGGGGCGGAGGGCGGCTGCTGCTCGCAGACTGGGCCGTGCAGTCCTTCTGGCCAAAGCTGGCGAGCCTCACGCTTGTCATCGGCTGCGCCGCTGCCGCGTTCTTCCTCTGTGCCTCCGCGCTCGGGATCGGCGAGGTGCGCGAGCTGGCTCAGGCGCTGCGACGGCGGCTCGGGCGCACCCGCAACCTCTAGCCGCTACGGCTGTCCAACATGCCGGTGCGGTGCGCGCGGCGCGCCACGGATGCATTCAGCCAACATTCAGCGGAAGGACAGGAACATGCGCCCCATGAAGATCACACTGCGTTACATCGTCTCTGTGGCTCTGCTGGCCGGATGCGTCGCGCCTGCGCTCGCACAGCAGGCGTACTATCCGTACTCCTATCCACAACGCCCGGTGCAGCTCTTCATCGACGGCGGCGCCAGCATCACGACCGGCGAGACAGCCAACGACTTCGACAACGGCTACACCATCGGCGGCGGCGTGATCGTCCGGCCGCAGCCGGGACCGCTGGCGCTGCGCTTCGATCTCAACTACGCGCGCTCCGAAGCCACCAACCAGTTCATCAATCTCAACGAGGCGGCAACCGGGACGGCGATCGACGACGGCTCGATGCAGACGCTCACCGGCTTCGCCGACGGCATGCTCGAAGCGCCCATCAATCCCTGGGCGCGCGTCTATGGTATGGCGGGCGTCGGATTCGGCTATCGGCGCATCGAGCTCACCAACGGCGGCTTTTTCTGCGATCCCTTCTTCTGTGGCCCGGGCTTCGGGCGCACCGTGATCGCCAGCAGCGACGTCACGCACTTCGCCTGGAACGCCGGCGCCGGAATCGACTTCGCGCTGCCGGGCGGGCAGTCGTGGTTCATCGAGGCGCGCTACGAGCGCATCGAGACCAGTGATGCGCCGACGGAGCTCGTCCCGATTCGCATCGGCTTCCGTTTCTAATAGAAGCTCGCATCGGACTCCTGTCACGATGCTCGAGGCGGCGCGCCAAAAGCGCGGTTTCGGCGCGCCGCCCGCCGCCTGCGGCGGCGGGCACATTGCGCTGCGCTGTCCTGCTGCGCGCAAGCCCCGGGCGCACATTGCGCTGCGCAGTCCCTGCTCCGCGCAAGCCCTGGGCGGCCATCCTGGCCGCCCGCTCGGCCCTTCGGGCCTCGCCCCTGTGCGCCCGCTCGGCGCTTCGCGCCTCGCCCCTGTGCCTCTTCAGCGGATCGCGCTGTCTTACTAACCCGCGGTCGCGAACTCGAGGCACGCGGCCAGTACGCGCTGCAGCAGCGCGCGCAGCGGTGCGGCCACCGCGTCGTCGTACGCGCACGGCCAGTCGGCCTCGGTGACTCGGCCCGGCGGCTCGCGCAGGTAGCCGCGGCAGGCGAGCTCCATCTGCAGCGCGTGCACCCCGTCCGCCGGCCGTCCGTAGTGGCGCGTGGTGTAGCCGCCCTTGAAGCGCCCGTTGGTCACGCGCGAGAAGCCCGATCGCTCGCACACCTGCTCGAGGCCCGCCGTGAGCTGCGGCGCGCAGCTTGCACCCGCATGGGTGCCGAGGTTGAGGTTCGGGAGCACGCCCGCGAACAAGCGCGGGATCTGTGAGCGGATCGAGTGGCAGTCGTACAGCACCACCGCGGGGTGGCGTTGACGCAGCCGTGCGATCTCCGCCGCGATCGCGCGGTGATAGGGCTCGAACCAAGCCGCGCGGCGTGCCGCGATCTCCTCCGGTCCCGGGCCCTCGAAGCCGCGATACAGCAGCTCGCCGTCGAAGGTCGTCGTCGGGCACAGCTCGGTGGTTGCCTGCCCCGGGTAGAGCGACGCCCCCGAAGGGTCGCGGTTGGGATCGATCACCGTGCGCGATATGCGGGTGCGGATGACCGTTGCGCCGAGCCCGGGAGCGAAGTCGTACAGCCGCTCGATCCACCAGTCGGTATCCTTGCGCGCGAGCCACGGTGACGCGAGGCGCGGCTCGAGGTCGCCGGGAATCTCGGTGCCGGTGTGCGGCATCGACAGCACGAGCGGCGCCGCGCCGCGCGTCACCTGAAGCCACGGGGTCGTGTCCGAAGGACTCATCAATATAATGTACGCCATGGGGAGCTTGTGGTTTGAGTCGGCACTCCTGCCCACGGGGTGGGCCCGGGACGTGCGCCTGACGGCGGCGGACGGGCGCATCGAGCGCGTGCTCGCCGGGGTTCCACCCGCCGACGGAGACGAGCGCCACGGCGTCGCGGTTCCGGGCCTTCCTAACCTGCACAGCCACGCGTTCCAGCGCGGTCTCGCCGGTCTCACCGAGCGCCGCGGGAGCGATGCGGACAGCTTCTGGACGTGGCGCGAGCTCATGTACCGCTTCCTCGAGCGCGTCGGTCCGGAGGAGCTCGAGGCGCTCGCCGCGCTGGCCTTCGCCGAAATGCTCGAAGCAGGCTTCACGCGGGTCGGCGAGTTCCACTATCTGCACCACGATCGCGACGGCGGCCCGTTCGCGGACCCGGGCGAGCTCGCGGTTCGCCTGGCGGCCGCCGCCGGCCGCACCGGCATCGGCCTGACGCTGTTGCCGACCTTGTATGCGCACGGAGGCTTCGGCGGCGCGCCAGCCGCGGAGCGCCAGCGGCGCTTCATCAACGACCCGGAGCGCTTCGCCCGCATCCTGGAGGCGAGCCGCAGCGCGGTGAGTGCGCTGCCCGGAGCGAGCGTCGGAGTGGCCGCCCACAGCCTGCGCGCGGTCACGCCCCCCGAGCTTGCCGCAGTCGTCGCGCTCGCGCGCGGCAGCGTCGTCCACATCCATATCGCGGAGCAGCTGCGCGAAGTCGACGATTGCCTGGCGTGGAGCGGCCGGCGTCCGGTGCAATGGCTGCTCGAGAACGCCCCCGTGGACGAGCGCTGGTGCCTCGTACATGCGACGCATGCCACGCCTGCCGAGCTGCAGGGGCTCGCCGCGCGCGGCGCGGTGGTAGGCCTGTGCCCGGTGACCGAGTCGAGCCTCGGCGACGGCATTTTCCCCGCTACCGCGTTGCTCTCCGCCGGCGGGCGCTTTGGGCTCGGCACCGACTCCAACATCCGCATCGACGCGGCGGAGGAGCTGCGCACGCTCGAGTATTCGCAGCGCCTCGCGCAGCGGGCCCGCAACGTGCTGGCCACCGCTCCGGGCGCCTCGACCGGGCGGAGCCTCTTCGACGCGGCTCTGGCCGGGGGCTCCCAGGCGCTGCACCCGCCGGGCTCGGGCCCCGCGGGCCTCGCCTCCGGCGCTTCCCTCGATGTGGTATCGCTCGTGCGGGATCACCCCTCGCTCGTCGGGCGGCAGGGGGACCCGGTTCTCGACAGCTGGATCTTCGCCGGCGATCGCGGTCTCATCGACTGCGTGTGGCGCGCCGGTGTCAGGCTCGTGAGCGGCGGGCGCCACCGTGACCGTGAGGCGATCGAGCGGCGCTACGCGCACGCGCTGCGCACGGTGCTCGCGTAGCGCTCCACTAAGAACATCGTGATAAACGGCGTTGCAAGCCGTATGAAAGGGCAGATATGTCTCTCCATCGCTGTGCCGTCCTCCTCATCGGCTGCGCGCTCGTGCTGCTCGCCACAGTGGCCGCCGCCGCGCCCGCCAACCCGGCGCTCTTCGGGGCGCTCAAGTGGCGCAGCATCGGGCCTTACCGGGGCGGGCGGGCGCTGGCCGTCGCCGGTATTCCCGGCGATCCGGATACCTTTTATTTCGGCGCGGTAGCCGGCGGAGTCTGGAAGACGACCGACGGCGGCGCCACCTGGACGCCGCTCACCGACGCGACGCCGATCTCATCGGTCGGCGCCCTCGCGATCGCCGCGTCCGACCACAAGGTGATCTATGTCGGCACCGGCGAGGCCGCGCCGCGCGGCGACATGACTTATGGCGACGGCGTCTACAAGTCGGTCGACGGCGGCAAGAGCTGGAGCCATATGGGGCTCGCCGACAGCCGGCAGATCGCCGCCGTGATCGTCGATCCGCACAATGCCGACACGGTGCTGGTCGCGGCTTTCGGCCACGCCTTCGGTCCGAACAAGGAGCGCGGCGTCTACCGCAGCACCGACGGCGGGAAATCCTGGACCAGGGTGCTCTGGCACGACGAGCAGACCGGCGCGATCGACGTGTCCTTCGATCCGAACAATCCGCGCATCGTCTATGCGGCGCTGTGGCAGGCGCGCCGCCAGCCGTGGAACTTCTCGAGCGGCGGACCCGGCAGCGGGCTGTACCGCTCGAGCGACGGCGGCGTCACCTGGACGCGCCTCACCGGCAACGGCCTGCCCGAAGGGATTCTCGGCCGCATCCACGTCTCGGTCTCGCCCGCCGACTCGCAGCGCATCTACGCGATGATCGAAGCGCACGCGGGGGGACTCTACCGCTCCGACGACGGCGGCGCGCACTGGGCACGTGTCAGCGACGACGGCCGGCTCACGCAGCGCGCCTGGTACTTCTCCACGATCCTCGCGGACCCGCAGCAGGTCGACACCGTGTACGCGGAGAATACCGGTCTGTTCCGCTCGACCGACGGCGGCAAGACCTTCGAGCTGCTGCCGGCGCGGCACGGCGATCATCACGGCCTGTGGATCGACCCGACCAATCCGGACCGCATCATCGAGTCGAGCGACGGCGGCGCCTCCATCAGCTTCGATCGCGGCAAGACCTGGACGAGCCAGGCGAATCAGCCGACCGCGCAGTTCTACCACGTCGCGGTCGACAAGCGCTTTCCTTATTACCTCTATGGCGCGCAGCAGGACAACACCAGCATCGGCATCGCCAGCATGGACGACGAGGGCGCGATCGTGCAGCGCGACTGGTATGACGTGGCGGGCGGGGAGTGCGGCTTCGTAATTCCCGATCCGCGCGACGCCGACGTCACTTACGGCAGCAGCGAGAACTTCATCGGCCGCCTCGACCGGCACAACATGCAGGAGCAGCTCATCCCGGTGTGGCCCGTCGACGCTTCGGGACATGCGGCCAAGGATCTCGAGCATCGTTTCAACTGGACCTCGCCGCTCGCCATGTCGCCGTTCGACCCGGACACGCTCTATTACGGGATGGAGCGGCTCTACAAAACGAGCAATCGCGGCGCGAGCTGGACCGCAATCAGTCCCGATCTGACGCGCAACGACAAGTCCAAGCAGGAGGCCTCGGGCGGGCCGATCACCAAGGACATCACCAGCGTCGAGTATTACGACACGATCTTTGCCATCGCGGAGTCACCACTGCGCAAAGGCATGATCTGGGTCGGGACCGACGACGGGCTGATCCAGCTCACCGGCGACGGCGGCGGCAGTTGGACGGCGGTCACGCCGCCCGGCATGCCTGCCTGGAGCACGATCAGCATGATCGAGCCCTCGCGCTACGACGCGGACACGGCCTATGTGGCCGTGGATCGCCACAAGCTCGACGACATCCGCCCCTACGTGTTCGTGACACGCGATGCGGGGCGCAGCTGGGCGCGTCTCGACACGGGGCTTCCGGAGGGCTCCTTCGTGCACGCCGTGCGCGAGGATTCGGTCAAGCACGATCTACTCTACGCCGCCACCGAGACCGGCGTGTTCGTCTCCTTCGATGCCGGAGAGCACTGGCAGAGCCTGCAGCTCAACCTGCCGCGCACGCCGGTCCACGACCTCATCGTGAGCGGCAACGATCTCGCGATCGCCACGCACGGCCGCTCCTTCTGGATCCTCGACGACGTGACGCCGCTCCGTCAGGTCACGGCGGCGGCCGCCGCCGCGGGCGCCTGGCTCTATGCACCCGAGATCGGGTATCGGCTCTACTATCCCGACGCGGTCGACAAGCGTCCGCCGTCGGGGCAGAACCCCCCGGCCGGTGTGCTGATCGACTACTACCTGCCGGCGGAGCCCACCGGCCCCGTAACCCTCGAGATCGTCGATGCCGCGGGCAGCGTGGTGCGCCACCTCTCGAGCGCCAAGGCGAAGGGGGAGGAGCAGCCCCCGGAGTGGCCCGACCTGATTCAGCCGGTCGACACACTGCCGGCGGCGAAGGGGATGAACCGCTTCGTGTGGGATCTGCGCTATGACGATCCGGCGCAGATTCCGGGAGCCTTCTATGCAGGAGTGCCGCCGCGCGGACCGATCGTGCTGCCGGGCGCCTACACCCTGCGGCTCGGCTACGGCGGGCAGACGCAAACCGCACCGCTCACCATCTCCGCCGATCCGCGCGACCGGGGCCCGCTCACGGGTCTCAGGCAGAAATTCGACCTCGCCATGGAGGTCTACCACGACCAGGACGCGCTGCATCGTGCCGTCAACGAGATCCGCGCGATGAAGAGCGGCGTCGATGCGCTGGCAGGCAAAGCGCGCGGCAAGCCCCACGGTGCGGCCCTCGAGGCCGACGCCACCGCGCTCGCCGCCGCCGCCGGGAAGATCGAGGCGGTGCTGATGCAGGTGAATATCAAGGGCTCGGAGGCCAATCTCAACTACCCGGGCATGCTGAACGAGCAGATCTATTCCTTCAGCCAGCTGCTCGACGACGCCGACACCGCGCCCAATCAGCAGGAGATCGAGACCTACGCCGGCATGCATGCGCGGCTCGCCACGCAGCTCGCGGACTGGAAGACGCTCAGGACGACGCAGGTGGCGGCCTTCTGCAAACGTGCGGGGGAGGCGGGCATCGGCGAGCCTGCCGCGCCCTGTCCGTAGGCGCGGCACGACCGGCAAACCGTTGTAAGCCAAGAAAAATGCTAAAATTCTTTGCTTTGTTGCCCGCGCACCGACTACGCGGGCGAGGACGCTTATGGCACTGAAGATCATGATTCTCGGCG
>JASHQW010000090.1 GCA_030038875.1 Gammaproteobacteria bacterium
GTGCGCGCGCGCCACGATCGCGCCGGTGTCGGCCGGCGGCGGCGGACCCCCGTCGAGCTGCTCGATCAGCTCGGGGAGCGCCGCGACGGCGGCGCGCAGCGTCGCGAGGATCGGCGGCGAGCGGGTGAGCGTGTTGTCGAGCACGCGGTTGAGGAGATTCTCGATCGCCCAGGCGAACTCGGCGAGCTCGCGCGCGCCGACCATGCGGCCGCTGCCCTTGAGGGTGTGGAACGAGCGGCGCACCGTCACCAGCGCATTGTGCTCGAGGGGATTCTGTTCCCAGGCCGGGAAGCCACGCTGGATCTTCTCGAGCTCCTCGCGCGCCTCCTCGATGAAAAGCTTCACGAGCTCGGGATCGGCATTCTCGGCGAGCTTGGCGAGCTTGCCGGTTGCCGAGGGCGACAACGTCGGCGCCGCGGCGCCGACACCGGCCGCGTCCGCATGCATCCGCAGCGGCGACGCCGTGGGAATCGCCACGGTGCGCGTATAGGCGTTCGCGTCGAGCGGCTCGACGGTCGGCACCGAGGGCGTCGGCTGCTGCTCGAGCGCCTGGACGCATACCTGGGCGTTGTCGAGCATGTACCAGGGATCCGAGCGTCCCGCCTGCAGCGTCTCCATGTAGTACTCGACGCTGACGATGGCATCGGCGAGCCGGTCGACGAATCCGGGCGGCAGCACGTGGATGCCGGGCTGCATGACGCGCTTCAGCTGCGTGGTGATCCCCTCGATCACCTCGACCGCGCGCGCCTTGCCGAGCATGAGGAGCCCCGCCTTCATGCCGCGCATCAGCTCCTGCCAGCTGTCGAGGCCGGCGGCATCGAGCGTGCCGCCGACGCTCTGCGTGATGGCTTCCTTGATGCGCGCGAGATTGACGATGCACTCGCGCAGCACCGCGGCCTGCACCTGCTGGAAGTCGGTGTCCTCGCTCGGCTCGGCGGCCTCGGTGTCCTTTGGCAGGATGAGCCCGACCAGCCGGGCGTCGAGACGGTCCTCGACGCTGATCAGCGTCGCCGCGATCTCGACCAGCGAGCTCTCGTCGGCCGGGACCGAGCCGCCGACGATCTTCTCGAGGCGCTCGGTCTCGCTCTGCACGCTGGTGCGCAGCTCGCCGAGGCCGAGGACTCCCAGGGTGTCGCCGATCTTGCGCAGCATCTCCACCTGCGGCGCGAGCTCGCCGGGCTGGCCGGCGCCGCGGCGCACAAAGATGTCGAGGACGTCCTTCACGCGCCCCAGGTCCTCGCGGATCGCCGCGGCCACCGTCTGCATGAGCTTCACGGACGGCGCCGAGAGGTTCTCGCGCTCCTGCTCGATGCTCTCGTCCACCGGCAGCAGCTCCGCCAGGCGGAACGAGGCGCGCACGGCGCTCACCCGGCCGCCGCTCGACTCGGCGCGGCCGACGTAATAGAGGAGGTTGTTCAGCAGCTCGATCGGCGGCGTCTGCGCGTAGCGCGCCTCGCCCTGCTCGTAGAGGCGGCGCATCTCCCGGTCGCCGATTCCGAGCAGCCGCTTCACCGACTGCCCGCCCTCGAGGCCGTTGTGCTGCAGGGCTTCGATGACCGCGCCGACCACCCACCACAGCTGGAATACCGGCTGGCGCGTGGCGATCTGCTCGAGCTTGTGGGCCACCGCGGCGAGCACCTCGAGGTTCTGCTCGGGCCGCTCGCCGCGGATCCAGCCGATGAGCCCCTGCTGGTAGCGCGCACGCAGCCGGCGGGCCCACTGCTCGACGGACATCGGCGCCTCGCCCGCGGTGGCGGGCTGCGGCTGCGCCTGCTTGTCGGACTTGAGGTTCAGGAGCAGCAGCGTGCCTTCGGAGAGCAGCGCGTGGCCGCGCACCGCGCGCAGGTCGTTCAGCAGCGGCAGCAGCACGAGCGCGAGGTCGCGCCCGCCGGCCAGCACGCGGTCGAGATAGCTCGGCAGCTGCACCATGGCGCGCATCAGGGCGTCGAGGCTCTCCGCCTGCCCCTTGCGCTCGTTCACCGTGGCGATCAGGTACTGCGCCACGTGCTCCATCTCTTCGGCGAGCAGCGCCGCGCCGTAGATCTCCAGCACCCGCAGCACGCCCTGTACCTGGTGCAGGTCCTGCGCGCAGCGCTCGAGCAGCGCCACGTTGTCGGGCTGCTCGACGTAGTTCTCGAGCGCGCCACGCGCCTCGGTGAGCGTGGCGGTGACTTCGCGGCCGACGAGCTCGAGTGTCTGGGAAGCGACTTCGGGCATGCGCTCTCTTCGCTACCTTCAGGAGCCGCCGAGCGAGGCGATCTGGCGCACCTTGGCGGTGTTGAGCGTGCCCTCCTCGATCTTCTTCAGCCGCACGCTGCTGCCGGCCGTGCTGCTGCCGGGCAGGCGGAAGCCCGAGGCCGACTTGCGCAGCCCGGCGGACAGCTCCGCGAGCTTGGCGATCGCGATCGAGGTCGCATTGGTCGACTCGGCCGTCTGCGCGCTGATCTCCTTCAGGACCTGCATGTTGCGGGCGATACCCTGCGCCGCGCTGGTCTGCGCGCGGGCGCTCGAGGAAATGTTCTGCACGAGGCTGGCGATCTGGTTCGACACCTGCTCGATCTCCTCGAGCGCGGCGCCCGCGTTCTCGGCGAGCAGCGCGCCGCCGACGACGTCGGTGGTGCTGCGCTCCATCGATACGACCGCCTCGTTGGTGTCGGTCTGAATGGTGCGCACCAGCACTTCGATCTGCTTGGTGGCGTTGGCGGCGCGCTCGGCGAGGCGCTGCACCTCGTCCGCGACCACGGCGAAGCCGCGGCCCGCATCGCCCGCCATCGACGACTGGATCGAGGCGTTCAGCGCCAGGATGTTGGTCTGCTCGGCGATGTCGTTGATCAGCTCGACGATGTTGCCGATCTCCTGGCTCGACTCGCCGAGACGCTTGATGCGCTTGCTGGTCTCCTGGATGGTCTCGCGGATGGTGTTCATGCCGTCGATGGTGCGGCGCACCGCATCGCCCCCCTTGTGGGCCACCTCGACCGAGTGCCGCGCGACGTCCGCGGCGCGCTCGGCGTTGCCGGAGACCTCTTCCACCGAGCCTGCCATGTTGGCCGCGTTCCCGGTGGCGGAGGCGATCTGCTTCGACTGGGCGCCGGAGGCTTTGGCAAGGTGCGCCGACAGGGCCTGCGTCTGCCGCGTGGCGGAGTCGAGCTGGATCGCGGAGGCGTTGATGGTGGTGACGAGGCCGCGCAGCGCGTCGACGGCGTAATTGATGGAGTCCGCGATCGCGCCGGTGATGTCCTCGGTGACGGTCGCCTGCACGGTGAGATCCCCGTCCGCGAGGCTCGAGAGCTCATCGAGCAGCCGCAGGATCGCCTGCTGGTTGCGATCGTTCTCCTGCAGCCGCGCATCGGCCGAGGCGCGCTGCCGCGCGACCGTGCGGCGCGTGCGCAGCGCCACGAACAGCGCGCCGAGCAGCGCCAGCAGCGCAGCGCACGCGAGCGCCAGCGGCAGCCAGGAGACGGGCGCCCGGGTCGGGGGATAGAGGAGGTAGTCCGCGGCGCCACCACCGGCGACCAGCAGTGCCGCGAGCGCGAGCAGTGCCGGGAGGCTCATGCCGCCGCCTCGGCGAACGCCGGGCTCTCGAGCACCGACCGCAGCGACAGCACCGGCCACTGCTCCTGCGCACGGCGGAAGGCGCCGGCGAGATAGCGCTCGCAGCGGGCGACCGTCGGCGGCGCATCGCCGGTGA
>JASHQW010000091.1 GCA_030038875.1 Gammaproteobacteria bacterium
GCGCTCGACGTGGCGATGCGCACCGACAAGCGCATCATGCTGGTCGCGCAGAAGCAGGCCGACATCGACGATCCGAAGGCGGATGATCTGTACCGCATCGCGACCGTCGCGACGATCCTGCAGTTGCTCAAGCTCCCCGACGGCACCGTGAAGGTGCTGGTCGAGGGCGTCGACCGCGCGCGCATCGAGAAGCTGCACGCGGGCGACTACTACTCCTCCGATGCAACGCTGCTGCCCGATGACGAAGCCTATGACGAGAAAGAGATGGACGTGCTGGCGCGCTCGGTCATCTCGCAGTTCGAGCAGTACGTGAAGCTCAACAAGAAGGTGCCGCCCGAGGTTCTGACCGCCCTCGCCGGCATCGAGCAGGTCGGGCGCCTCGCCGACACCGTCGCGGCGCACATGTCTCTGAAGCTCGCCGAGAAGCAGAAGGTGCTCGAGATCCTCGACGTCCGCAAGCGCCTCGAGCACATCCTGGTCGCCATCGAGAGCGAGATGGACGTGCTGCAGATCGAGAAGCGCATCCGCGGGCGCGTCAAGGCGCAGATGGAGAAGAGCCAGCGCGAGTACTACCTCAACGAGCAGATGAAGGCGATCCAGAAAGAGCTCGGCGAGATGGACGAGGGCGGCAACGAGATCACCGAACTCGAGCAGAAGATCGCCAAGGCCGGGATGCCGAAGGAGGCGCGCGACAAGGCCGCCGGCGAGCTCAACAAGCTCAAGATGATGTCGCCCATGTCGGCCGAAGCTACCGTGGTGCGCAACTACATCGACTGGCTGATCAAGGTGCCGTGGAAGAAGCGCACCCGCATCATCAAGGACATCGCCCGCGCCCAGAAGGTGCTGGATGAGGACCACTACGGGCTCGAGAAGGTGAAGGAGCGCATCGTCGAGTATCTCGCCGTGCAGCAGCGCGTCGAGAAGCTCAAGGGCCCGATCCTGTGCCTGGTGGGAGCGCCCGGAGTCGGCAAGACCTCACTTGGCCAGAGCATCGCCCGCTCGACCAATCGCAAGTTCGTGCGCATGTCCTTAGGCGGCGTGCGCGATGAGGCCGAGATCCGCGGCCACCGCCGCACCTACATCGGCTCGATGCCGGGCAAGATCGTGCAGAACATGGCCAAGGCGGGCGTGCACAACCCGCTGTTTCTGCTGGATGAAGTCGACAAGATGTCGATGGATTTCCGCGGCGATCCTTCCTCGGCGCTCCTCGAGGTGCTCGACCCCGAGCAGAACTCGACCTTCAACGATCATTACCTCGAGGTCGATCTCGATCTCTCGGAGGTGATGTTCGTGTGCACCGCGAACACCCTGAACATTCCGGCCCCGCTGCTGGATCGCATGGAAGTCATCCGTCTGGCGGGGTACACGGAAGATGAGAAGATGAACATTGCGCGGCGCTACCTGGTGCCGAAGCAGATGAAGAGCAACGGCCTGAAGCCGGATGAGCTCAAGGTCTCGGACGGCGCGCTGCTCGACATCGTGCGCTTCTATACACGCGAGGCGGGGGTGCGCAACCTCGAGCGCGAGATCGCCAAGATCGGCCGCAAGGCCGTCAAGCAGATGCTGCTGCACAAGAAGGACCAGAAGTCGGTCGCGGTGACGCCGCGCAACCTTGACAAGTTCCTGGGCGTGCGCCGCTTCCGCTACGGCAAGGCCGAGGACATGAACCGCATCGGACAGGTGACGGGCCTCGCCTGGACCGAGGTCGGGGGCGAGCTCCTCACGATCGAGGCGGCGGTGGTCCCCGGCAAGGGCAAGCTCCAGCACACGGGGCAGCTCGGCGAAGTGATGCAGGAGTCCATCCAGGCCGCCATGACCGTTGTGCGAAGCCGCGCGCAGGTCCTGGGGCTCGAGCCCGAGTTTTACCAGAAGCACGATGTGCACCTGCACATCCCCGAGGGCGCGACGCCTAAGGACGGTCCGAGCGCCGGCATCGGCATGTGCACGGCGCTCGTCTCGGCGCTCACCAAGATCCCCGTGCGCTCGGACGTCGCCATGACCGGCGAGATCACGCTGCGCGGCGAGGTGCTGCCGATCGGCGGACTCAAGGAGAAGCTCCTGGCCGCGCATCGCGGCGGCATCAAGACCGTCCTCATCCCGCATGAGAACGAGAAGGACCTGGTCGAGATTCCCGACAACATCAAGGGCAATATCGACGTCAAGCCGGTGAAGTGGATCGACGAGGTGCTTGCGGTGGCGCTCACCAAGCAGCCGCTGCCGCAACAGGCCGCGGATGCTCCCGCGGCGGCAGCCGAGGCGGTCGAGGAGAAGCGTGGGCGGCGCAACGGCCGGCGCGTGAAGCCGGTAGTGCCCCCGGCGCACTGACGGGCTAGGGTTTCCCCAGGCGCAGCCGGCGAAAGCCGCGCCTTTCGCCGGCGGCTTTCGGAGTAATGTCTGCTGAAATCGCCGGCGAGGGCTAGCATTAGGCGCAGCCGGCAAAAGTCACGCCTTTTGCCGGCGGCTTTCGGAGTAATGTCTGCTGAAATCGCCGCAGGCGATTTCAGCCAATAAGACGAGGGTGCTTAGCTCAGCTGGTAGAGCGTCGCCCTTACAAGGCGAATGTCGGCGGTTCGAGCCCGTCAGCACCCACCATTCACCGCGCGGCCGTGAGCGCGCGCTAACTCACGCGAGCTGGCGCGGCCCTTGCTCGAGCCGCGCGCGCGGTTGATCGCCCCGACCTTCCGGCTATCCGAAGACGCCGTACTCGACCTGCAGGATCTCGCCGGTGCTGACGTTCACCAGGATCGCATCGGTGTCGTCGCGCACCCACTCGAATCCGACCGGTGGCACGTCCAGCGCGAACAGCCAGTAGTCGGCGATGATGTAGGGCGGCGCCCAGTAGACGCGCGGCAGGATCTGCCCGTAAACCCAGCGGTGGGCCACCCAGCCGTGCGGCCGGTGGTACACGCCGATGTGATAGACGCGCGCGGCCTGGTAGTTGTGCTGGTAGTGCGTCCGGTCGACCGTCGCGGGGCGCTCGTTCCAGTGAGCGGGCTCTGTGACGCGCTGATAGTGGGTGGGACCGGCATGCGGCTCGCCGTGCGCCTCGGGCCGGCCGCCGCCGGGATGCTCCTCGTGCTGGGCGAGCGCGGGCGCACTCGCGGCGAGCGCGAGTGCGGCTAGGAAACTGATCCTGCTTGCAAGCGGCACGTGCGTACTCCTTCCTCGGGTGGGAGAGCGAGTCTAACCGAAGCGCACTGCGAGCATCGAGACTGAGCCGCCGTCGATCCCCTCCGTCGGGAATGTGACGAACTCTCCCGGGACGCTCGCGCCGAGCACGTAGAGGAGCGGCAGATAGTGCTCGGGCGTCGGCACCGAGAGGAGGGCGTCATCGCCCATGGCGGGGTAATCGATGAGCGTCGCATGATCGCCCGCGATGAGACGCTCGCGCACCGCTCTCTCGAAGCGCGTGGCCCAGTCGTAGGGTTGGGCGGGGCGCCCTCCCCACGCATAGGCCTCGAGGTTGTGCACGACGTCGCCGCTGCCGACGATGAGCACGCCCTCCTCGCGCAGCGGCCGCAGACGCGTGCCGAGCTCGTGGTGGACCGCGGGCGGCTGTGCCGCGTCGATGCTGAGCTGTACGACGGGGATATCCGCTCGTGGAAACACGTGGCACAGGACCGACCAGGTGCCGTGATCGAGCCCCCATGACTGATCGGCCCTGACTCGCAGCGGCGCGAGGAGCGCGGCCGCGCGCGCCGCGAGCGCGGGGTCGCCGGGCGCGGGGTAGCGCATCGCGAAGAGCTCGCGCGGAAAGCCGCCGAAGTCGTGGATGGTGCGCGGGGCCGCCATGGCGGTGACCGCGGTGCCCGAGATGTACCAGTGCGCCGAGATCGCGAGCACGGCGCGGGGTCTCGGCGCGAGAGCGGCCCCGAGCACCGCCCAGGCGCGCGTCCAGGCATTCTCGCCCAAGGCATTCATCGGGTTGCCGTGCCCGAGGAAGACCGCCGGGAGTCGCGCGCTCACGGCTTCTACGCCGAGGGCTTCGGTTGCGACAGCAGCTGCACGGCCGACTGATAGAGCTGGGCGCGCAGTGCATAGCGCTCAGCTGCGCGCGTCACGTAGCGGACCGCGATCTCGACGCCGCCGCCGCCCGGCGCAGGACGGATCGCAATGCCGGGCTGCGCGGTGAAGCCGAGCTTGCGGCCACGTGCGGCACGCTGCCACTCGGCCTCCGCCTGACGGGCGCTCTCCGCAGTAGCCGCGATCACTTCCTTCTGAATCGCATCCGCGATCGCATGCGCATCGCGGTCGAAAGGCACCATGACGAGGAGCTCATCCCACAGCCACTGACCGGTGGTCGAGAAGTTGAAGTAGTGGCCCTCGATCGCGAAGGCATTGGTGAATGTCACACGGCGGCCGGTGGGGTGGCCGGCGTCCGTCCAGTTGCCGGTCTCGAGGAGCACCGTGTGGAAGATGCCGAGCTCGACCACCTCGCCGCTCACGCCGTTGATCTCGACCCAGTCACCGACGCGCATGCCGTGCTTGCCCATCAGGACGAACCAGCCGAGGAAGCCGATGATGAAGTCCTTGAGTGCCACGGTGAGCCCGGCGCCCGCGAGCCCGATCATGGTTCCGAGCTGCCCCGGGAGTCCGATCAACACGAGGATGATGAGGACGACGCCGACCAGCTGGCAGGAGACTCCGACTACGCTGCGCAGCGTCGCGACCTGGCGCCGGTCGATGGGGGCGCGACCGAGGAGCTTTTCCAGCCAGCGGTCGATGAAGAGGAGCAGCAGGAGAGCGACGAGCACCACCGCCACGTCCGCGAGGCACGAGTGCAGCGAGGCGTTCGCCTGGGCTCCGACCACCGCGCCCCACTGGCCGTAAGTCTCGGCCAGCCGCTTGCGGGCGGTGATGCGCTCGGCGCGTATGGTGAGGCGGCTCTGCTCCGCGGCGAGCTCGCGCGTCGCGGCTGCGAGCGTAACGCCCGAGGCGGTCGTGGGCGTGCCCGACGCAGCTGCACTTGGCGGGGCGCTGACAGCGGCTCCGGTCCCCGTACTCTGAGCCGGGCTGGCGGCGGGTGTCGTGCCGGCCGGTGACGCAGCATTAGGGCTTGCGCCCGCCTGCGCCTTGCGCGCGGCGAGGTCGGTCTCGATCTGGTGACGTCCGGCCTCGAGCTGCGCGGCACTCTCGGCCGCGTGGGCCTCGGCCTTGCCGAGCCAGCGCTCCTTGCGGTGCAACGCCATCCACTGGCGCACCTTGCCGACGAGGCCTTTGAGACTCGCGAGCGCGTTGGCTTCGGGGGCAGCCGCCTCGAGACGGCGCTGCGCGGCGGCTTCGTG
>JASHQW010000092.1 GCA_030038875.1 Gammaproteobacteria bacterium
GACCCGAAACGCAACGCCTACCTGCACTGGGTGTGGCTGCTCATGACCGGGCTGCTGCTCGGAGTATTCGGCTTCTTTGGCCTGCATGACCTCTTGTGGCTGCAGCGCACGCTGGTGGGGAAGCTCCGCGGTGAGTACCGGGAAGCGCAACCGGGGAGCGGACGCTACGTGCGGCGGTTCACGACCACCCAGATCTGGGTTCATGTCACCGTGGTCGTCAGCTTCCTGCTGCTGGCGGCGACCGGACTACCGCTGAAGTATGCGGCCTCCCCGTGGGCCCCGAGGCTCATGACGCTTCTGGGCGGCCCGCACACTGCCGGAATCCTGCACCGGATCGCCGCGGTCGTCACCTTCGGCTATTTCGGCTTCCACGTGCTGTCCGCGCTCTACCAGATGGTCGTGCGGCACGAGCGTGGCTATCTGTGGGGGCCGCGCTCGATGGTCCCGCAGCCGAGCGACGTGCGCGATTTCTTCGCCAATATCGCCTATTTCCTCTACCTGCGGCCGCACCCGCAGTTCGACCGCTGGACGTACTGGGAGAAATTCGACTATCTGGCGGTGTTCTGGGGCGTGGCCATCATCGGCTTCACCGGCCTCATGCTGTGGTTCCCGGGCGTGTTCACGCATTTTCTCCCCGGCTGGACGCTCAACGCCGCTTACATCACCCACAGCGACGAGGCGCTGCTCGCCACGGGCTTCATCTTCCTGTTCCACTACTTCCATACGCATCTGCGGCCGGAGAGCTTCCCGATGGATACGGTGATCTTCACCGGCCGCACGTCGCTCGAGCGCTTCGAGAAGGAGCGGCCGCTCGAATACCAGAGGCTCGTCGCGGCGCAGCGGCTCGACTCGGTGCTGACTTCAGCCCCGACCCGCGCCGAGCTCGCGCGTGCCTACGTCTTCGGCTTCGCGGCGGTGGCCATCGGCGTGGCGCTCGCCGTGGGCATTTTCGTCGCCCTGCTCGGCGCGTTGAGGCGCTGAGAGACGCTGCTAACGGGGAGAGTATCTGTGCCGAAACTCGCTCTCGCGCTGCCGCGCAACACCATGAGCCGCATCGGCGTGATCCTGGCTGCGGCTTGCGCGGCCCTCATCGTGCTGCTCTCGGCACTGCAGATCACGGGCCTCGGCGGCAACCTGCACTTCAGGATACTGGCTTTCCTGATACTGCCCGCGCTGCTGGTGCTCGGCCTGGTGCTCGCAGGCGTCGGCTGGTGGCTCGAGCGCATCGCGCGCCGCAAGGCGGCACAGCGCAGCGGGTCGGCCACGCCGTTGCCGGTCGTCGATCTCAACCACGCCGCGACGCGCGGCGCGCTGCTCCTGCTGCTGCTCTGCGGCGGCGCCATGGTGATTATTCTTGCCGGGGCCGGTTATCAGGGTATCCAGGTTCTCGAGTCGGTACAGTTCTGCAGCCAGGCGTGTCATCTGCAGATGCAGCCGGAGGCGAGTGCGCATGACCGCTCGCCGCACGCCAACGTGGCCTGCGTGGAGTGCCACGTGGGGCCCGGCTTCGGCGCGTGGGTCGATTCAAAGATCAACGGGCTGAAGGAGATGGCCGAGGTGGCCACCAACAGCTATCCGCGGCCGATTCCCACGCCGGTACGCCAATTGCGGCCGGCGCGGGTGGTGTGCGAGCAGTGCCATTGGCCCGCGGCCTTCGTCGGCGACCGGCTCATCGTGCACACCCACTACAGCGAAGATGAAACCAACACGCCGAAGAAGACTGTCCTCATGCTCCACGTGGGCGGCCAGGCGGGCAAGATCAACTCCGGCATCCACTGGCACGTCGCCCGCGGCGTTCGCATCCGCTTCCTGGCCGATCCCTCGCGGGAGTCGATCTACACGGTCGAGCTCACGACGCCCGAGGGCTCGCAGAAGGTTTACCAGACTCAGGCCGTCCCCCCGGTCGATGCCGAGTGGCGTACCATGGATTGCATCGACTGCCACAACCGCCCGACACACATATTCCGTTCGCCCGCGCAGGAGGTCGACGCCGCGCTGCTCGATGGCCGGATCGACACCTCGCTCACCTTCATCAAGCGCGAGGCCATGCGGGTGCTGCAGGCGCAATACCCCTCGCAGGAGCAGGCACGCACGGCGATCAGCCGCGATATCGCCGACTTCTACCGCACCAACTATCCCGAGCTCGCCGCAGCGCGTGCTTCGGCCGTAACCGAGGCGGGCGCCGCGCTCGGCGAGATCTGGTCGAACAACGTGTTCCCGCAGATGAAGGTGACCTGGAATACCCATCCGGATCACCTCGGCCACGACGACCAGTCGCCCGGATGCCTGCGCTGCCACGACAACAAGCACGTCACCGCGGCGGCCGAGAAAATCGGCAGAAAGTGCGAGCTCTGCCACAACGTGGTGGCGGAGGACGAGGTGGCGCCGGAAGCGCTGAAGGCGTTGGAGTAAGGACTCTTCAGCCGGCTCCCCAGGCGCTGATCTCGGCGAGCTCCTGCATCGGACGCTCGTGGATGACGGGCAGCCTTCCCCGATAGACGCGGCCCGCGTCGCCATCGAGTGTGATCAGCTCGCCCTCGGCGAGACGCCGCCCGCCGATGCTGCAGCCGCGCCCATCAGCGTCGATCGTGAGCTCCGGACAGGCGACCAGACACACCTTGCCGAGCTGCCGCGTCACCACCGCGGCGTGGGAGGTGCGTCCGCCGGCCGCGGTGAGCACACCCTCGGCTGCGGCAATACCCTCGATGTCGGCGGTGTCTATCTGCGGACGGACGAGGATTACGGGCTGACCGCTGGCGGCGAGCTCGACCGCGCGACGGCGATCGCAGGCGACACCTCCGGCCGCGACGCCGATGCTGGCAGCGACCGCGGTCGCGAGCGGCTCGGCGCTCACGTCGCGCTCGAGCCGGGTGCGCTCGATGCGCCCGAGATCATAAGGACGCAGCAGCGCGCGCGCTTCGCGCGGTGTGATCTGCCTCTCCCGCACCATGTCGACCGCCATGCGCAGCGCGGCCCAGGGCGTGCGTTTACCGGCGCGGGTCTGGAGCAGGTAGAGCCGGCCATCCATGACCGTAAACTCGAAATCCTGCATGTCGCGAAACTCCGCCTCCAGCAGCGTCTTCAGGCCACGGAGCTCCTCCGCGACGAGCGGCAGCCGGCGGGTGAGCGGCGCCGCGTCATGCACCGGGTAGCGGCCGGAGACGACATCCTCGCCCTGCGCATTGAAGAGAAAGTCGAGATACAGCGAGTTCTCGCCGGTGGCCGGATCGCGCGTAAAGCCGACGCCGGCGCCGGAGGTGCTGCCGCTGTTCCCGAAGACCATGGCCTGCACCGTGACGGCGGTCCCCAGAGAGTCGTCGAGATCGTGCAGGCGCCGATAGTGCCGGGCCTTGTCGCTCTCCCAGGAGCGGAACACGGCGTCCACCGCCTGCTCGAGCTGATCCATCGGCGAGTGCGGAAACGCGCGGCCGGAAACGGCGCGCGACGTCTCGAGCGACTGGGCGCAGAGCTCCGCGAGGCTCGCGCTGTCGAGCTCGCGGACGCTCGCGACACCCTGCGCGCGGCAGGCTCGCTCGGCGAGCGCGTCGAACGGCGCCACTGCACCCCCGAGGACGACCGTGGTGAAGTCGCGGATCAGCCGCCGATAGCAGTCGCGCACCAGGCGCGGGTTGCCGGTGCTGCGCAGGAAGCCGGTCAGGTTGTGCTCGGTCAACCCGACGTTGAGGACGGTCTCGAGCATACCGGGCATCGACACCGGCGCGCCCGAGCGCACCGCCACGAGCAGCGGCCGCCGTGTATCGCCGTACTGCCGGCTGGTCGCTTCGCCGAGCCGCGTGAGGCCCGCCTCGAGCATGCCGCGCACCTCCGGCGGCAGCCGGCCGCCGCGCGCGCAGTAATCGCGGCACACCGCCGTGCCGAGCACGAACGCCGGCGGCACGCGCAGGCCGGCACGCGCGAGCCGCATGAGGCCCGCCGCCTTCGATCCGAGCACGGCCGCATCAGCGGCGGCGGCTATCACGGCGCCGGGCAGGATGAAGAATGGGCTGTCGATTCCCTCGGCCATGCGCACGTCAGGCGGTCATGACGTCGTTGAGCAGGTGGTCGCGCAGCTTGAAGGCGCAGAGCGCCAGGCCGTCCGCGGCCTGCTCGAGCACCTGCGAGAGGCGGGCGATGAGATGCAGCGCCCGCGGCTCATAGTCGCCGCCGAGCAGTGTGCTCGTGACGGCACGCTCGGCGACGTCCGACTCACGCTCGATGGCGACGATGCGGTCTACCGCGGCGAAGAAGTCCTGCAGGTCCTCGCGCGCACCCTCGCGGGTCACGTGGCTCGCCGCCTCGAACATCTTGACCGACTCCTGGGCGCCCGCGACGAGCAGCGCGGCGAGCCCCTGGAGCGGCTTCACCAGGCTCTCCGGAGGTGTCACCGAGGTGAGATGCGTGAGGAGAAACGATGCCTCCTCGAGCCCGTCGGCAGCCTCGTCCGCCGCATGCAGCAGATCCGCATACACCTGGGGCTTGGACGTGCGGCGGGCCAGCGAGCGGATGCGTGTCACGATCGCATCGCCCTCCTGCTCCCATCTCAGGGCGCGCTGTGCGCTTGCGCGCAGCAGCTCCCCAGCCTCCGGCTCGGCGTGACGCAGGAGGTCCTCGTGCACCGCAACCGCCAGGTCGAAGACGCGCTCGGCATGGGTGAGCGCCAGAGTCAGCAGGCTCGAGTCTGCGGTGCGAAAGCGCCGCGCCAGCTCCGCCTTGATCTCGTCGCGGATGAACCTTTCCGCGCGCTGGGCACGCAGCCCGGTGCTCGCTTCGCGCAGCACGAACTGCAGGTAGTCGAATGCCGCTTCGGTCCCGAGGGCCTCGTACAAGCGCTCCCCGTAGTGCAGCGGCGTACGTTGGGCAAACTCGAGGGCCTCGTACAGCAATCGCTCGCCACCGAGCTGCAGGAAGCCGCGGTGGCCCAAATCCCGGTCCGCGGCCCATTTGAGCAGCCGCACCACCGCGTCCTTGGGCAGGAATTCGCGCAAGCGCTTGCGCGCCCGGTTCCAGTCGATGAGAAACACCAGGCGCGAGCCGAGGAACTGCAGGTAGGCGGTGAGCGCCGCCGCGTCCTGCGCCGCGAAGCGGCCGACGCTCAGGTAATAATCACCGTCCCCGGCCAGGCCGTCGCCGGAGCGGGTGAGGGGCCTCGCCCACTCGAGGCCGCAGGGCTTGAGCAGGCTCTGAAGGAAGGCGAGCCGCTGTGCGTGGACGTCGGTGTAGGTGAGGGTAGCGGTGAGCTCCTCGACGTGCAGCACCAGCACATGGGCGTCGGTCGTGCCGATGTCGTTCTGGATGATGAGCTTTCCTGCGGCGCGGGTCGCGGTGGTACCGAGCCCGGGATGATCGAACTTGAGGGGCGCAGTCTTGTTGAGCCCCGACATGAACGCGCGCACCAACGGCCGGTCGGCGTCGGTCAGCTGCCACACGCGTGCGCCGTCGAGATCCTCTTCGGCGAGCGATCCCTGCAGCTCGTTGAGCGCCCGATGCAGGTCCATGACCAGGAGGTGCAGGCTGTCGGTGCCTCCTTCCCGGACCGCCCGGGTGATCGCCGCCACCGCATCGCGTGGGATCCGGTCGTGAGCGAACGGCGGGAGCTGCTCGGCGAGCGCCTGGGCGCGTGCGGCAAGCGGCGCGGCACGCTTCAGCGTGGCGAGCTGGAGCGGCGCCTGCATCGCCTCCACGTCCTTGAGGATCTGCGTGCGGATCGCGTCCGCCCCCGGCACCAGCAGCTCGCCGCTCGCTTCGCGCCGGCTGTCGGCGATCGCGAATTCGAGCTGGCCGTCCATGCCGGCGGCGTGACGCTCGGTGACAAAATCGGGCACGGCCTCCTCGGGGTGCTCGGCGTGCCGCTCGGCCGCCTGCAGCAGCGTGAAGCACACCTTCAGACGGTCGTTGGCGGCCAGGGCCTCCCCGAGCCGGCGCGGCAGCAGCAGGGCTCGCTCCCCCAGCACATCGATGATCGAGCCTTTGTTGGTCATAACTACCCGCACGCTCGGCGGCATTGCTCAGGCAGATTATGCCTTTGCGCCCGGCTCCCTCGTCCTGTGGCCAACCACGCGGCGCCTCGTATTCCTACGTATCGACAGGGCTGAAGCCAACAGTGGATTCTCTTTATTGCAGTCGCATGACGATCGCTCTGCCTGAGCGGAGGATAAACTCGCGCCATGTCCGGGGATCCGAGCAGCCCTTCCGAGGTTGCGGCAACTGCAGCCATGGATCGCGTGCTTGAGGCGGAGCGCGACGCGCTCGCCGCCGTGGCTGAATGCGAGCGGCTCTCCGCGGCCGAGCTCGAGCAGGCGCGCCGCGAGCGCCGCACGCTCCTCGAGCGCACCCAGGCGCGCATCGTTGCGCTGCATGCGCGCGCCGCCCAGGCGCTCGAGCGGCGCGCAGCCGGGATCCTCGAGCGTCACCTGCGCTCGGCGACGGCGGAGGTCGAGCAGCTCGCCGATCCGGAGCGGCGCCATGCGGCGCTCGAGCGACTCGCCGCGCGTCTCACGACCGCCGAAGGCCAGCCAGCCCGTGTTGGGCCCTGAAGGCAACCTGCCGTATGCGGCCGCGCGTGTGCAGGCGCGTCACGGTTTACGGCTCGACGAGCCGGGCTGGCGCAGAGTCGAAGCCAGCCGCCAGCTCGGCCCGTATCTGGAGAGCGTGCGCGGCAGCGCGCTCGCGGCCTGGATCGCCCGCATCGAGCCTGGGCACGAGGCGCACGTCATCGAGCGCGCGCTGAGGAGCGAGTGGCGCGCGTACGTCCAGGCCATCGCCAGCTGGCATCCGCGCGAATGGCAGGGCTGGCTCGAGTGGTGGGCGTGGTTGCCCCTGTTGCCTCTCATCGCGCGGTTGGCGGATCCCGAGCCGGTCCCCGCCTGGATGCTCGCCGATCCGCTGTGCGCGCCGATCGCCATCGGTACCCCGCCCGAGCGCGCCGAGGCACTCATGCACACGCCGCTCGCGGCGCTTGCGCCGGCGCTGCGCGCC
>JASHQW010000093.1 GCA_030038875.1 Gammaproteobacteria bacterium
GGCGCGCAGCCGCGCCTCGGCGGCGGTCAGCGAGGGGCTGCCGGCGAGCGCCTCGGCGACCAGCGCATCGAGCTGCGGATCGCCGTAGCTGTGCCACCAGCCATCCGCAGGCCAGGCCGCAGCATCGACCGGCATGCCGCCGAGGGTGCGCTCGGCGCTGAGCTGCGCAGGAGCGAGCTGCGGCGCGGCCTTCCAGCCGCCGCGATCGACGCAGCCGGAGAGCGCGGCGGCCAGCGCCGCGCCGAGCAGCGCCGGGAGTACGGGGGACCTGTGCGTGATCATGATTTGCCCGTCCGAGTGTGGTGATGCGCGCCCCCCGGGAGTTTTCCGTTTTCGATCATGCGTCCGAGGTAGCTCCTCAGGTTCTCCACCTCGGTCGCCTCGAAGCCCGCCAGGTGACCCTCCAGCACCGCCCTGCCGGCGGCCCGCAGCCGCGGCAGCTGCGCGCGCCCGGCGGCGGCCACGCGCAGGAACACCACCCGGCGATCGTCCTGGCAGCGCTCGCGGCGCAGCAGACCCTTCTCCTCGAGCCGGTCGAGGATGCGCGTCATGGAGCCGGTGTCGTAGTACATGTAGCGGCACAGGTCCGCCGCGGTGCGCGCGCGGCCGTCGGCGAGGTGCTTGAGCACCGCGTATTGCATCGCGTTCAGCCCGAACGGCGCGAGCTCGGCATCGAGCCCCGCAAGCAGCGAGGCGCGGGCGCGCGCCATGAGGTAGCCGACGCTCAATCCCTCTTCCGGGAGTTGCGCGCCGGCGGGCGGCTCGGCTTTGATGGTGGCTCTGCGACTCATGAACAATCCGCTGGCGGCGGGTGGAGCGCCGCGCTTAGAATTACTGCCGGTAAGAATACTGCCTCGGCAATCATTTGTCGACTGTACCGAAGGGGGAGGCCCGGTGCTCACCGGGAAGCGTATTTCCTCGCGTAATACCTTCTTCCAGAAGAGGGTTCTGCCGCCGCTGCTTTTCGCGGTCCTGGCCGTCGGCGTGGCCGCCCCCCTCGTGGCCACGAGAGGCAGCCCCCACGCCCCTCCCTGGCCGATATTCGTGATGCCGGTCGTGGTCGGGGCGATCATCTACGTCGTGCTGCGGCGGCTGGTGTTCGATCTGGCCGATGAAGTGGTGGACGAGGGGGATGCGCTGCGGGTGCGTTTCGGCGGGGACGAGGAGCGCATCCCGCTCGCGGAAATCATCAACCTGAGCTACTCGGGCATCACCAACCCGCCGCGCATCACGCTCACGCTGCGTACGGCCGGACGCTTCGGCCGCGAGGTCAGCTTCTCTCCGCAGCAGAGTTTCCTGAGCCCCCTGTTCCGCCCGAATCCGCTGGTCAACGACCTCATCGAACGGGTGGATGCGGCGCGGCGCCGCTGAACACGTCCGCCCCGAACACCTGCGGGCCCGGTGCCGCCGCGTAGCCGAGGGGCTGCAAGGCGAAGATCGCCTCGATGGTTTTGAGGAGCGAGTAGTGGTTGTACGGCACCGCTGACACGGTGCCCGGCTTCACGAAGGGCGAGAGCACGACCGCCCCCACGCGCCCGCCGCCCGGACCGTTGAAGCCGGGCGCGTAGCGCGCTCCCGGCAGCGGCTTCTCGCCGCAGCAGGCTCCCGAGCCCTCCTGGCCCACCCCATCGGCCTCGTCGAAGGTGACGATGAGCAGGCCGTCGGCGCGGAAGGCCGCGGAATTGACGATGAGCGGCACCCACTGTGTGAGGAAGGCGTTGATCGCCACCAGCCCGCCCGCGCGTCCGTCGGCGCACTTCGGATCGTGGCCGTCGCTGCAGAGGTTGGGCGTGATGAACACGAAGTTCGGAGTGGTGGCGGCGCTCGCGAGATCCGCGGGCAAGCGATTGAGATTCACCACGTGCGCATCGCAGCGTGCCGCGTCGTCGACGATCGTGTGGAAGTACACGAACGGGTCGTGCTTGGCGGCGTACTGATCGCCGCGCCGCGCGACGCTGGTCGGGTCGGCGGCGCCGAGCGGCACGTGTCCGCAGGTGGCGCGCTCGCGCTTTGGATCGTTGCCCATGTCCTCCATGTAGCCCTTCCAGGTGAAGCCCGCCGCCTCGAGCTGATCGGGCAGGGTCTTGACGATCGGTGGGTACACACAGCCCGCGCCGAGCGCCTGACCGTCGCCGTTCAGTGCCGGCGCGCTCAGGTGGAAATCGCTGTACGTCGGGCAGTCGAGCTGCGTCTCGTGGTTCGGTGCCTGGCCGCTCACCATCGCCACGTAGTTGTCGAGGCTCGCGTGGCCGATGGCGTAGTACTGACTGAGGAGCGCGCCCTGCGCCGGGAGCGTGTGCGCAAGATACGGGGCGTCCGAGTCCGCCGCGAAGGTGTACGAGTAGCTCATGTTCTCCAGCACCAGCACGAACACGTGTCGGATCGGCGGCGGGGCGGATGCCGCGGCGGCGGCGTCCGCAGGCTGCGCGAGAGTGCTCAGCAACGCCAGAGATAACCACAAGGTGCGCAGGGACATTCAGCCTCCGGATGTCGCTGTAGAAGCGGGCGCGGCTGCCTGCCGTGGGGCGAGCCGCATCGCCTTGGTGAACAACAACCCGCAGAGCATGGTGAGCAGCGCCGCCGTCAGGAACGCGGCTCCCGGGAAATGCACCGCGCCGCCCGGCCGCGAGAAATAACCGAAAACCTGGGTCATCAGCGGCGGACCGAAGATCGAGCTGAGACTATAGAGACTCGCCACCGCACCCTGCAGCTCGCCCTGCGCGTTCGCGGGAATCTCTCGCGAGGCGAGGGCATTCATCGAAGGATAGCTGAGCGCGAAGACGGCGGTGCTGAGCGATACCACATACATCATCCACCCCTGTGGCACGAGCGCGTAGCCGAGGTAGGCGACCACGGCGGCCGCCATGCCGGCGGCGGCGGCGCGCCGCTCCCCGCCGAACCAAGGGATCAATACGCGGGTGAGCACGCCCTGGGCGATCGCCATGACTGTGCCGACGAAGGCGAGCGAGTAGCCGACCTCGGCGCTCGTCCAGTGAAACTTCGAGATCGTGTAGAAGGCCCAGGTGCTCGGCAGCACCTGGTGACCGAGCTGCCACAGGAACAGCGCGCCGAGCAGCCACGTGACGGCCGGGAATTTGCGCATCTGCCGTAAGGTGCCGAGCGGATTCGCGCGCCGCCATTCGAACGGGCGGCGCGCGGCCCGTGGCAGCGACTCCGGCAGCGTGGCGAGACCGAGGCTGCCGTTGGCGAGCGCGATGACGCCGGCGGCGAAGAACGGCGCACGCGGACCGAGGCCCCCGAGCAACCCGCCGATGGCGGGACCCAGGATGAAGCCGAGCCCGAAGGCCGCGCCCATGAGGCCGAAGTTCTGGGCGCGCTTCTCCGGCGGGGTGATGTCCGCGACGTAAGCGTACGCGGGCGTGAAGGAAGCGCCGGCGATCCCGGCGATCGCGCGGCCCGCGAACAGCCAGCCGATGGCGGGCGCAAAGCCCATGATGAGGTAGTCGACCCCGAGCGCGAACAAGGCGAACAGCAGCACCGGACGCCGGCCGAAGCGGTCGCCCAGGTTTCCGAGCACCGGTGCGCAGAAGAACTGCAGCAGTGCATAGACGAATGCGAGCCAGCCGCCGTAGGCGGCGGCGCGGTCCACGGTGACGCCGGTCAGCTGCATGATGAGCCGCGGCAGCACCGGCAGGATGATGCCGAAACCGATCGAGTCGACCAGCACGGCGATGAAAATGAAGACAAAGGCAGCTTTGCCGGCTGGTCGCGGGCTCATGGGGACTTTCGTGAGGGGCCGCTATCTTAGCCGAAGGCCCGCCAGGCGGCGGCGCAGCCAGTACACCGGCAGGCCCGCGGCGATGATGAGCAGCGTGACGCCGGTATTGGCCGGGTCGGTGATGAGCGCATTCATCACCATGCCGGCCGAGGCCAGCAGAAACACCGCCGGCACGACCGGATAACCCCACACGCGGTAGGGACGCGGCAGCTGCGGCTGCCGCCGCCGCAGCACGAACACTGCCGCGACGGTGAGCGCGTAGAAGGGCCAGATCCCCAGGATGAACTTGTCGGCGAGCTGCGCGAAGTCGTTCTGCAGCACGTATACCACACCGAGCGCGGTGCAGATCCAGACCGCCACCGACGGACTGTCGAAGCGCGGCGAGACGCGCGCTACGGCGCGAAATAGCAGCCCACGATCGCCCATCGCGAAGAAGATCCGCGCCCCAACCATCATCGAGGCGTTGAGGCCGCTGAAGGTCGCGAGCATCACGAGCCCCGCGATCAATCCGGTACCGACGCCGGCGAGCAGCGGGATGCGCGTCGCGACCGTCGTGGCGATCAGCTTCGAGCCCGCCATCTCCGGCAGCGGCAGCACGTAGATGAAGGCGAGGTTCACCAGCAGGTAGACGAGCGCGACACTCGCACTGCCGGCGATGAGGGCGCGCGGCAACGTCCGCTGTGGATCGCTGATCTCGCCGCCGATCGCCGCGAGATCTGCCCAGCCGTCGTAGGTCCACATCACCGGAACGAGCGCGGTGGCGATGAGCGACAACGACACGCTCCCGCTCCACAGCGGGCTGAAATGCCCGGCCGAGGCGCCGCGGGCGGTACAGGCGAGGAGCCCGAGCGCCACGACCGCGGCGTACTTGGCGTAGGTCGTCACGCTGAGCACCGCGGCCGCGCGCCGTATGCCGATGTAGTTCAGCACGCCGACCACGACGATGGTGAGCGCCGCGGCCCCACGCACTTCGGAAGCGGACAGCGGGACGAAGTAACCCAGATACTCCGCAAAAATCGTGGCGATGGCGCCGAGCGCCGCGGCTCGCACCACGGTGAGCTCGGCCCAACCGAAGAGGAACGCCGGCGCGGGACCAAAGCCTTCGAGGATGTAGGCAAACATGCCGCCCGAGCGGGGCAACGACGCGGCGAGCTCGGCAAAGCTGAGGGCGCCGCACAGCGCCATCACGCCGCCGAGCACCCAGCAGAGGATCACCGAGCCCGGGTCATGCAGGAGGCCGGCAACCGTGGCGGGGACGCGGAAGATACCGCTGCCGATCGTGATGCCGATCGAGACGGCGACGGCATTGAGCAACCCCACCGAGCGCGGCATGCGCTCGCCCCATGCGTCGGCCATCGCTTAGGCCCCCTGAGCGTTCTTAGGTCCCGCGAGTCTAGTGCATGGGCGTCGCCGCCCGCGTGGAAGTTCGCTCAGCGCTCGGGATCCGACTGGCTCTGCTGAGCGGTTGCCGACTGCAGGTCGACCGATGAGGCGACGACGTTCTTGATGTCTCGGCACTGCTCGAGAGTGGCGCCACGGTAGCTGTTGACCGGGAAGTACTTGACCTGCCAGGTCGCGAAGCCCCAGACATCGAGGCCAGCCTTGAGGTACTTGTCGGCGCGCTCGGCGGCCTCACAGTCGTACTGAGAGCGACGCACGTGCTGCTGCAGCTCGCGCAGCAGCTCGCTGCGCGCGCGGGCTTCGGACTGCTGTACCAGTGTCTCCTTGAGGCTCGGAGCAGCGCTTCCGTGGCGCGGCTTGCGCTGCACCCTGAACTCGGGGTCCGCGTACGGGTCCGGGGCGGTGTTGGCCGACTCGTCCAGCGCCTCCGGCGGGGGCACGGGCGTGAGCGATGCTCTGTGCACCGGCGGCGCGTCCTGCTCCGGAATGGGTGCCGCGGCCGCCGAGGAATCGAACAGGTTGGCCTCGACGCTGCGCGCCGATTTTGCAGCGAGATAGTCGTTCACGGCCCAGACGCCGAGCGTGATGAGCGCCGCTCCGATCCCGACCGGGGCCGCGTACTTGACCAAGGCGCTGAGGACGGTCGGCGCGGGAGCCGTGCGCACGGCGCGCGCCCGCGCCAGCAGATCCCCGTGCCGCAGCCAGCCGATCAGCCGTCCCAGGCCGTACAACAGGCCCTGAGCGACCAGAAAGCCGAGAGCGGTGCCGATGACCAGTTGAGTCATGCTCATAACATGGCATTTTGCCCGCCGGGCCCGCTCCCGGAGGCGCCACAACTGTTATCTGTGAGCGGGGTCACGCGGGAAGCGGCGCCAGCGTGCGCAGCGCACACACCCTGCGGACTGCGACGTGACTCACGTTTCTTTTGCGGAGGACTCGCTGCAAGCGGCGGTGCAGCGATGCGGAGCACCCGGATAATCCGCACCCATGCAGGTACGTGCCGTACTGTTCTCGGCCGTGGCGGCCGCGGGACTCTGGCAGGCCGTCGACAGGTGGCAGCTGCGGGCCGTGCATCCGCCGGATGGACCCATCGCGCCCGCCGAGCCGCTGCAGACGGACCTGGAG
The DNA here is from genome assembly GCA_030038875.1 of Gammaproteobacteria bacterium. GTDB lineage: Bacteria > Pseudomonadota > Gammaproteobacteria > Steroidobacterales > Steroidobacteraceae > 13-2-20CM-66-19. Next base: position 6,266 of record JASHQW010000093.1, read on the forward strand.
GCGCCGGCGGTGACGACCCTCGCTCGCTGGCGACTTACGCCGCGGGCGCGCTACGACATCACGGCGCGGATTCTCAGCCGCGAGGATTATCACTTTGATCCGCTCTCCGATCTCATTCCGGAGGATCTCGCGCTCGGCTGGGGGCCGATGTCGGACAATCGCGTCTTGCGCGCCCTTGAGATCACACAAGGCGGGCGCTTTTACTTCTGGAGGCCGAAACAGCGCCAACTGCCTATCCCCCGACAGGACGTGATCGAGCACAGCGCCAATACCCACGTGATCCCCGCCGATGCCGCAACGCGCCGAGAGCTCCAGCGTCTGCGTGTCGGTCAGGTCGTGCACTTGACGGGTTTTCTGATCGACGGCGTGCGCGACGACGGCGCCTACATACACACCTCGTTGACGCGCAAGGACACCGGACCCAGTTCATGCGAGGTCATGCTGGTGGAGCAAGCGCAAGTGGAGCAGGCAGACGACGGATGAGACTTCGCGGATGCCTTCGTCGCGATGGGCAACGCACTCGATACCTTCATCGGGATGTACCAGTTCTGGATCCAGAAACCGGGCAGCACATGACGGTACGCGCGCAACCGCTGTCCAGATAGGCGATTCTGCGTATTCCGGCCATAGCTTGGGAGTGTTACGGTGCGTCGCTCATCGGAGTTCTCCGTGGAGCGATGCTGGGCAAGTAGGAGTCGAGTTGATCTGGCAGTGCGCATGGACACACAGCCGCGCCGCTTACCGTTAGTGTCGAAGCCGTGGCTTGCAGGCGTAAGGCCATCCTCGAATCGTTGCCGCGGGAGAGATCTCATTGGTGCCGTCTCGGCATCGCTCGCCTGCTTGGTCATGCTTACGTCAGCCGCACTCGGCGCTCAGGTGCAGGTCGAGCGCGTCTTCACGCTGCGAGGCTACTACGTCCTCGACTTCAATCCGTACTGGCAGCAGAGTGACACTAAACCCTGGTACGTGCTCAAGCAGCCGCCCTGGGCGGACCCGCTCCTACTCAAGCGGGGCTATGTGGCCGTGCGCCACGACGGAAAGAATTACTACTGCCTCATCCAAGAGGAGCCGCCCGTGGGAACCCGCATCGGCAAGCGTACCTACATCTGTGGGGATCCCGCGACCGCGGAGACGCTGTACACGATGAATTGGCGGCCGAAGACCCTGATTCGTGGCGCACCGCCTTGAGGGCCCGCGGCAGCGGCGGGCGCGACCGCCCTCAGCATCGCGCTCTCGATGTTGCTCGGCATCTAACTTTGAGCACTTTGCTTGTAAGCGGACCCTTCTTGACCAGATCTGCTTCAACGGCCGCAAGATCAACCTCAGCGGCGTCTTCGCCGGTCAGAACGTCGGCATCAAGCAGGTCGCCGAGAAGGTGTGGCTCATGAGCTTTATGCAGTACGACCTGGGGTTCTTCGATGACGAGAGCATCCGAGTGGAATGCGCTCCGAACCCATTTGAGGTAAAAGTGTTACCTATGTCTCCGGAATAATGTGTTACCCACGTCTCCGGAATAGACCAGTTGTAATTGGCGCGCCCGGAGAGATTCGAACTCCCGACCCCCTGGTTCGTAGCCAGGTACTCTATCCAACTGAGCTACGGGCGCGCCGATTTGAGAAGTCGTGTGGGCAGGCGTCCGAGGACCCCTGCCGTATCGGGGGCGCGCATCCTACCAGCAGTCAAAGCGCCAGTCGATTCCAGACCCAGAGCGCGATCACCGCGCCGACGATCGACAGCAGGATCCCAGCCGGGTGTATCGGCGCGCCCGGGGGCGGCTTGCTGAAGAGACGGGCGATGAAGCCCCCGACGAACGAGCCGACAATGCCGAGCACGCCCGTCATGATGAGGCCCAGGTGTCCGGCGCTGGGCACGAACAGCTTCGCGATCGCGCCCACGACGAGCCCCACGATGAACATCCACAGTAAGTGCATCATGGTTGTTCTCCCTAGTGACGGGACCGCAGAATCAGGTGGCGGAGAGAGAGGGATTCGAACCCTCGAAGGGCTTTTGACCCTTACACCCTTAGCAGGGGTGCGCCTTCGACCACTCGGCCATCTCTCCGCGCGCGGAAAATCTTGCGCTGCGACCTTCGGGCACGTCGACGCCCGCAGCGGCGCGCCATGATACTCAAGCGCTCGGTGCGCGGCAAAAAGCCTGCTCGCGCAGCCGGCGCACCGCTCAGGCGCTGAGCCGCGCCCGGACAAACTCCGCCACCGAAGCGAGTGCCGCGTCGAGCGCTTCGGGCTTGCTGCCGCCGGCCTGGGCGAAGTCCGCGCGGCCGCCTCCGCGCCCGCCGACCTGCGCGGCCACCGCCCCGGCGAGCTCACCTGCCTTGATGCGCGCCGTCTGATCGTCGGTGACGCCGACCACCAGCACCACCTTGGCGGGGCTCTCGACGCTGGCCAGCACGACCACCGCAGACTTGAACTTTTCCTTGAGCTGATCGACCGCGCTGCGCAGCGTGCCGGCATCCGCCCCGTCAACCTTGGTCGCCACGACCTTCACACCGTGCACGTCGACCGCGCGGGCCGCCAGATCCACGCCCTTGCCCGAGGCCAGCCGGTCCTTGAGCGCGCGCACCTCGCGCTCGAGCTGCTTCACGCGCTCGAGCTGCTCGCGCACCTTGTCGCCGACCTCTTCGCGCGACCCGCGCACCAGGCCCGCGAGGTCCTTGAGCAGCGCATCGTTCTGCTCGATGTAGCCGAGTGCCGCCTCGCCCGTCAGGGCTTCGATGCGGCGCACGCCGGAGGCGACCCCGCTCTCGCTCACGATCTTGAAGAGCCCGATATCGCCGGCTCGCTGCACGTGAGTGCCGCCGCACAGCTCCATCGAGAAATCCCCGAGCTTGAGCACGCGCACTTCCTTGTCGTACTTCTCGCCGAACAGCGCGATCGCGCCCTCGCCCACCGCGGCGTCATAGTCCATGTTACGGATCTCGCCCGGCGCGTTGGCGCGGATCTGCGCATTCACCAGCCGCTCGATCTCGCGCAGCTGTTCGGCAGTCACGGCCTCGTAGTGCGCGAAGTCGAAGCGCAGCCGGTCGGGCGCGACCAGCGAGCCCTTCTGCTGCACGTGGGTGCCGAGCACGGCCCGCAGCGCCGCGTGCAGCAGGTGCGTCGCGGTGTGATTGAGGACCGTGGCCTGACGGCGCCTGGCATCCACCCGCGCCTCGAACGTATCGCCGATGCGGACCGTGCCCTCCACGACCTCGCCCAGGTGCATGTGCGCCGCGCCGCGCTTCTGGGTATCGGTGACTGTAAAGCGCACGCCGGGTCCGGTCAGCTCCCCCGTATCTCCCACCTGGCCGCCCGACTCGGCATAGAACGGCGTGCGGTCGAGCACCACCTCGCCCTTGTCGCCGGCCGCGAGAGTCTGCACCGGCGCGCCGTCCTTGAGGAGCGCGACCACCTGCCCGGTGCAGCTCAGCTCCTCGTAGCCACGGAACACGGTTTGCGCATCGACCTTCGCCCCGGCGCTTTGGTCGGCGCCGAACTTGCTCGATTCCTGGGAGCGGCGGCGCTGCTGCTCCATCGCCGTCTCGAAACCCTGCTGATCGATGGTGAGCCCGCGCTCGCGTGCCACGTCCGCGGTGAGGTCGGCCGGGAAGCCGTAGGTGTCGTAGAGCTTGAACACCGTCTCGCCGTCGATCACCTTCTCGCCGCGCAGGTTCCGAATTGCGCTCTCGAGGAGCACCATCCCGTTGGCGAGCGTCTCCGCGAAGCGCTCCTCCTCCTGGCGCAGTACGCGCTCGGTGACTGCGCGGCGCGAGACGAGCTCGGGGTAGGCGGCGCCCATTTCCTGCGCCAGCACCGGCACCAGCTTGTAGAAGAACGGGTCGTGGATCCCGAGCTTATAGCCGTGGCGGATCGCGCGGCGGATGATCCGGCGCAGCACGTAGCCGCGCCCCTCGTTGGCGGGCAGCACG
>JASHQW010000094.1 GCA_030038875.1 Gammaproteobacteria bacterium
CGAGCGAGGGCGCGTTGCGGTTACCGTGACAGGTGGTGAAGAGCGCCACCCGGCCGGTGGTGTCGGCTGTGGGGCGTGCCTGCGGGGCCTCCTGCTGCGCGGCTTCGCGCGTCGTGCCGAGCTCCGAGAGGCGCGAGCGCGCGCTGCGGGCGTAATACTTCGGAATCGGCGCGGTCTGGTCGAGGCCGAGGGTCTTCTCGAGGAGCGCCCGGCCCGCGGCCGATCGGTTCACCGCGTTCACCAGCTCCGCCACCACCGGGATGCCGGCAATCGCGCCCACGGTGTCGGTGGCGGCGAGCACGCGCTCGCTCAGCTTGAGCGCGCCGTCGCGCGCGCGCACCGCCTTGGCGCGTAACATCAGGTGCGGGAAGTCGACGTTCCAGGGATGCGGCGGCACGTACGGGCACTTGGTCATGAAGCACATGTCGCAGAGGTAGCAGTGGTCGACCACCTCCCAGTAGACCTGCTTGTCGACGCCCGCGACCTCCCCGCCTTCGCTCGCGTCCACGGCGTCGAAGAGCGTTGGAAAGGCGTTGCAGAGACTGAAGCAGCGGCGGCAGCCGTGGCAGATATCGAATACCCGCTCGAGCTCCTGCTCGAGCGCGGCATGGTCGTAGAATTGAGGGTCCCGCCACTCTAAGGGCAAGCGCGTCGGCGCCTCGAGGCTCCCCTCGCGCGCGCCCGGTGGCGGGGTCGGCGTGCTGGTCATGAGACGCGCGTGAGGCCCGCCCGGCGGGCCTCACCACGCAAGCTCGTCAGATTGCGTCGAGCGCCTTCTGGAAGCGATTGGCGTGAGAGCGCTCGGCCTTCGCGAGCGTCTCGAACCAGTCGGCGATCTCCCCGAATCCCTCCTCGCGCGCGACCTTCGCCATGCCCGGGTACATGTCGCTGTACTCGTGCGTCTCGCCGGCGATCGCGGCCTTGAGATTGAGCTTGGTCTCGCCGATCGGCAGCCCGGTCGCGGGATCGCCCACGGCCTCGAGATACTCGAGGTGGCCATGGGCATGTCCGGTCTCGCCTTCCGCAGTGGAGCGGAACACGGCGGATACGTCGTTGAAGCCTTCGACGTCGGCCTTCTGGGCGAAGTACAGGTAGCGGCGATTGGCCTGCGACTCACCGGCGAACGCGTCCTTGAGGTTCTTTTCCGTCCTGCTGCCTTTGAGATTCATGGGGGTCCTCACTTAGACTCGGTCTAACGAAGGGCTGCGACTCTATCGCCGCCGCCTCGGCGGCGTCAAGAAAGCGCGCGGAACGCGCGTTGACCCTCGGCGGCGGCCCTGTGTAACGTTGCCCGCCCTCAAAGAACCCGACCGACTCCCCGGAGGAAACTCATCTTGGCCCGCGACAGCAAAGCCCCGGACTTCGAGCAGGCGCTCGCGGAGCTCGAGGGGCTGGTCGAGCGGCTCGAGCACGGCGATCTGCCGCTCGATGAGGCCTTGAAGGCTTTCGAGCGCGGCGTGGCGCTCACGCGGCAGTGCCAGGCCTCGCTCCAGGCGGCGCAGCAGAAGGTGGAGATTCTCCTCAAGCGCGGAGCCCGGACGGAGGTCGAGCCCTTCGAGGAGTCCGCGGACGAGGCGAGCGGCGCACCCGACGCGCCCGAGTGAGCGCACCGCCGCCGTGAACGACGTCCGCCCTCCCGCCGCCGATTTTGCGGTGCGCGTCGCGGCCTGCCAGGCGCGCATCGAGCGCGTGCTCGATGAGGTGCTGCGGCTCCCGGATCCCGGCACCGAGCGGCTGCGCGACGCCATGCGCTACAGCACCCTCGGCGCCGGGAAGCGTCTGCGCCCGATCCTGGTGTACCTCACGGGCGAATCGTTCGGCGCCCCGCTCGAGAGGCTCGACCCACCCGCCGCGGCGGTCGAGCTGATTCACGTCTACAGCCTGGTGCACGACGACCTGCCGGCCATGGACGACGATGACCTGCGGCGCGGCCGCCCGACCTGCCACCGGGCGTACGACGAAGGCACCGCGGTGCTCGTGGGCGATGCGCTGCAGGCCCTCGCCTTCTCGGTGCTCGCGCACGAGCCCATGGCCGGCACCCCGCCCGAGGCGCGCCTCGAGATGATGCGCGTGCTCGCGCGCGCCATCGGCACCGGCGGCATGGCCGGTGGCCAGGCGGTGGATCTGGAGGCCGTCGGCAAGACCCTCACCGTCGCCGCCGTCGAGAATATGCACCGCCGCAAGACCGGCGCCCTCATCCAGGGGAGCGTGCTGCTCGGGGCGCTCGCCGCCGGCGTGAGCGGTGCAGGCGAGCTCGCCGCCCTCGCCCATTTCGGCGCCGAGATCGGGCTCGCGTTCCAGATCCAGGACGACATCCTCGACGTCGAGGGCGATCCCGCGCTCCTCGGGAAATCGACGGGCGCGGACGCGGCGCACGCCAAGCCGACTTATCCCAGCACGGCGGGGCTGGAGGCCTCGCGGGCACGGGCGCGGGAGCTGCGCGACGCAGCGATCGCCGCGCTCAAGCCCCTGGGGGCGCGCGCGGGAGCGCTCGCCGAGCTGGCCCATTTCGTCGTCAGCCGCGCGAGTTGAGTACACTGATGGCTCGATGAGCGCGCCGCCGGACAAATACCCGTTGCTTAAGGGGATCGAGAGCCCGGCGGACCTGCGCCGGCTGCCTCCGGCCAAGCTCCCGGCGCTCGCCGCGGAGCTGCGCGAGTTTCTCATCCAGAGCGTCAGCACTCGGGGCGGCCATTTTGCCGCGGGTCTGGGCACCGTCGAGCTCACCATTGCGCTCCATTACGTCTACGACACGCCGCGCGACCGCCTGGTATGGGACGTGGGGCATCAGGCGTACCCGCACAAGGTCCTCACCGGCCGCCGCGACCGGCTGCACACCATCAAGCAGGACGGCGGGCTCGCCCCGTTCCCCTCGCGGGCCGAGAGCGAGTACGACACCTTCGGCGTCGGACATTCGAGCACCTCGATCAGCGCCGCGCTCGGCATGGCGGTGGCCGCGGCGCGGGCCGGCGAGGACCGGCGCGTGGTCGCGGTGATCGGCGACGGCGCCATGACCGCCGGCATGGCTTTCGAGGCCTTGAATCACGCCGGCTCGCTCCCGGCGGACCTGCTCGTGATCCTCAACGACAACGACATGTCGATCTCGGAGAACGTCGGCGCGCTCTCCAACCACTTCGCGCGGGCGCTCTCGGGGCGCGTGTACGCGCACCTGCGCGAAGGCGGCAAGAAGGTGCTGCGGCAGATGCCGACGACGATGTGGGAGCTGGCGCGCCGCTCGGAGGAGCACCTGAAGGGCATGGTGCTGCCCGGCACCCTCTTCGAGGAAATGGGCTTCAACTACATAGGTCCCATGGATGGGCACGACGTCAAGGCGCTGGTGCGGACGCTGCGCAACGTGCGCAAGCTCCGGGGACCTCAGTTCCTGCACGTCGTCACCCGCAAGGGCAAGGGCTACGCGCCCGCCGAGGCGGACCCGATCAAGTGGCACGGCCCGGGGCCGTTCGACCCCGCGAGCGGCACGATCTTCAAGGAGAAGGCGCCGGGGCCGAGCTACAGCCAGGTGTTCGGCCAGTGGCTGTGCGACATGGCGGAGCGCGACCCGCGCATCATCGGCATCACGCCCGCGATGCGCGAGGGCTCGGGCCTGGTCGAGTTCTCCCGGCGCTTCCCCGAGCGCTACTTCGACGTGGCGATCGCCGAGCAGCACGCCGTGACCTTCGCCGCCGGCCTCGCCGCCGAGGGCCTCAAGCCCGTGGTCGCGATCTATTCGACCTTCCTGCAGCGTGCCTATGACCAGCTCATTCACGACGTGGCGCTGCAGAACCTGCCGGTGGTCTTCGCGGTGGATCGCGCGGGTCTCGTCGGCAGCGACGGAGCGACCCACCAGGGAAGCTTCGACCTCTCCTACCTGCGCTGCATCCCCAACCTCATCGTCATGGCGCCGGCGGACGAGAACGAGTGCCGGCAGATGCTCTACACGGCGAGCACCTTGAAGAGCCCCGCGCTCGTGCGCTACCCGCGCGGCGCAGGTCCCGGCGTGCCGGTCGTGGCGGAGATGGCGGCGCTCCCCGTGGGCAAGGCGCAGTTGCGCCGCGAAGGCAAAAGCGGGCTCGCCATCCTCGCCTTCGGCGCGCTCGTGGCGCCCGCCCAGCAGATCGCCGAGGCGCTCGATGCCACCTTCGTCAACATGCGCTTCGTCAAGCCGCTGGATGAGGACCTGATCGTGGCGCTCGCCCGGCGCCACCGTGCGCTCGTGACCATCGAGGAGAACGTCGTGCACGGCGGCGCCGGCTCCGCGGTCGGGGAGCTGCTCGCCTCCGACGGGCTCCTGATTCCCCTGCTCGAGCTCGGCATCCCCGACCGCTTCATCGAGCACGGCTCGCGCGACGGCTGCCTCGCGGCCGCGGGACTCGATGCGGCCTCACTCCGCGCCAGCATCGAGCGCTGGTGGGCGCTGCACGGCCAGGAGCGGCTGCGGTCGGCGGGGGGAAGCTGACTCCCCATTAAGGAGGACGCGCTTGCCGGGTATTCCTGTAGGCTTTTGAGATATGACACCCCCAGCCGCCGCTGCCAAGGTCGTGCGCGCTCCCACGCCTGAGGTCGAGGACGTGCAATCGCGTGCCGATACGCGGGCGCTGCCGATCAACCGCGTCGGCATCAAGGACATCCGCCACCCGGTGCGGGTCAGGGACCGCTCGGCGGGCGAACAGCACACCATCGCAACCTTCAACATGTACGTGAGCCTGCCGCACAACTTCAAGGGCACGCACATGTCGCGCTTCGTCGAGGCGCTGCACGCCGAGCGCGAGATCTCGGTGGAGTCGTTTCGCGCCATGCTGGCGGGAATGACGGCGCGCCTCGAGGCCGAGACCGGGCACATCGAGATGAGCTTCCCGTTCTTCGTGATGAAGAAGGCGCCGGTCTCGGAGGTCGAGAGCCTCATGGACTACCACGCGAGCCTGATCGGCGAGCATCGCCACGGCCGCACCGAGCTGTGGGTGCGCGTGGCGGTGCCGGTGACCAGCCTCTGCCCCTGCTCGAAGCGCATCGCGGACCGCGGCGCCCACAACCAGCGCTCGCAAGTCACCATCACCGCGAAGCTGCGCAGCCACATGTGGATCGAGGAGCTCATCGAGATCGCCGAGAGCGAGGCCTCGTGCGAGCTCTACGGGATCCTGAAGCGCCCGGACGAGAAGTACGTGACCGAGCGCGCCTACGACAATCCGAAGTTCGTCGAGGACCTGGTGCGGGACGTCGCGGGGCGGTTGAATCGCGACGAGCGCGTCGCCGCCTACGTGGTCGAGGCGGAGAACTTCGAGTCCATCCACAACCACTCGGCCTACGCCCTCATCGAGCGCGACAAGGACTCTTGAGAGGCGCGCGCTCACGGCTCGGCCGGGCGTCGGCGCGCTGCCGGTGCGCGGCCGGTGCCGCATGACGATTTTTTAATGCCCGCGTCATCCCGCCGACAGGCCGCGGCAGCTAATTTTCTGACTTCGTCGTCCGCGACGGCCATGAGGAGCTGTGCGCATGAACCGGAAGACCCTGCTGGCCGTCCTGGCCATCCTGCCGCTTGCCGCCACGCGCGCCTCCGACCCGCCATCTGCGCCGACCGCCACGCCCGTGAAGCACCCGACGCTCAAGTCCTGCAACAAGGAAGCGACCGCGAAGCAGCTCTCGGGCAAGCAGCGCGAGCAGTTCGTCAAGGATTGCACGGCGGGGAAGACCCCGCCGGCGCCGCAGGCGCCGCGCGCCAATTGAATCACCTACGCCGGTAACTCGACGACGACCCTGAGCCCGGGCTCGTTGCTCTCGAGCTCGAGCCGTCCGCGGTGCAGCCGGGCGATCGCCGCGACGAGACTCAACCCCAGGCCGCTGCCGCCCTGCTTCCCCGGCCCGAAGCGGGCGAAGGGCTGCGCGGCGCGGGCGCGGTCCTCGGCTGCGATGCCCGGACCGTTGTCGCTCACTACGAGCCGCACAGAGCCGGCGAGCCGCCGCACCGAGACCTCGATCCTGCCGCCCGCGGGCACGTACTTCAGCCCGTTCTCGAGCAGGTTGGTGAGCAGCTGCGCGAGCAGCTGGCGGTTGCCCTGCACCAGCGCCCGGGGCTCGTGCTCGCAGGCGAGCTGCACCCCCTGTGCCCCGGCGACCGGCTCGAAGAGCTCGACCAGCTCGGCGGCCAGCTCCCCGACATCGACCGCGGCGGGCGAGGCCAGCGGGGCCCCGGACTCGGCCAGCGCGATCTGCAGCAGCGTCGCGAGCGTGCGCTGGAGCTGATCGACCTCGCGCAGCGCCGACTCGATCGACTCGTGTACCGCGGGCTCGAGCGGCGAACGCAGCAGCAGCGCATCGAGGCGCGTGCGCAGCCGGTGCAGCGGTGCGCGCAGGTCGTGCGCCGTCGAGTCGAAGGTGGCGCGCAGCGTCCCGGCCTGGTCCTGCAGGCGGTCGAGCACCCGGTTCACCGAGGCCGCGAGCGAGTCGAACTCGTCGTTGGCGCCCGCCACGGGCAGCCGCGAGCCGAGATCGCCCGCCGTGATGCGCTGACAGGTGCGGGTCACTTCGTCCACGCGGCGCGCCAGGCGGTAGCTGAACCAGAAGCCGGCGAGGGCGGCGACCAGCCCCGAGAGGCCGATGCCCCAGACGGTCGCGAATCGGAACTTCTCGGCGAAGCGCCGCCCCTGGGAGATATCGGTGCCGACCAGCAGCAGGTCGCCGCCGGGGAGCGCGCGCACCGCGGCCCGCACCGGATGCACGGCGCGCCGGCCCGGCTCGATGGTGGTGATCTCGAACTGCGGCCACGCCTCTCCGGGCATGCCGTCGAACGGCCAGCTGGTGAGATTGCCGGCAATGCGCTCGAAATTGGCGTCCGCGATCATGTACACGCCGCCGATGCGGCCCCAGCTCTCGATGCGCAGGTTGATCTCGTCGGTCACTCCCGCGACGCCGCTGCGAGCGTATCTCTCCTCGAGGCTCTTCAGCTCCGTGTCGATGATCAGGTCGAGCTCGTCGTCGATCAGCCGCTCGGTGAGCTTGTAGGCGCTGACGAGAGTCGCGGCGACGGCCAAGGTGATGAGCAGCGTGTAGCCCACCGACAGTCGGAACGCGGTGGTGTTGAAAAGATCGAGCTTCACATCGTGTCTTAAGCGTCGCTGCGCAGCACGTAGCCCGAGCCGCGCACCGTGTGAATGAGCGGGTGGCCCGAGCCGCGGTCGATCGCCTGGCGCAGGCGGCTGATGTGTACGTCGATCAGGTTGCTCTGCGGGTCGAAATGCAGGTCCCAGACACCCTCGAGCAGCATGGTGCGTGTCACCACCTGGCCGGCACGGCGCATGAGGAACTCGAGGAGCTTCAGCTCGCGCGCCGTGAGCTCGACCTCGCGGCCGGCACGCGTCACGCGCCGCGCCAGCAGATCGAGCTCGAGGTCCTCCACCTTGAGCCGCGTGGCCTGCGGCGCGCTCGAGCGCCGGCGCAGCAGCGCCTCGATGCGCGCCAGGAGCTCCGCGAATGCGAACGGCTTGGTGAGGTAGTCGTCGCCTCCGGCCTTCAGTCCCTTGACGCGGTCATCGACGCTGCCGAGCGCCGACAGCACCAGCACCGGGGTGGTCAGCCCCTTGCGGCGCATCAGCTCGATGATCGCAAGCCCGTCGATGTGCGGCAGCATCCGGTCGGTCACCACCAGGTCAAACTGACCCTCGGTGGCGCGGAACAGGCCCTCGCGGCCGTCGGCCGCGTGGTCGACCGTGTAGCCGCTCTCGCGCAGGCCCTTCACCAGGAAGCGCGCCGCCTCGAGGTCGTCTTCGATGAGGAGCAGATGCACGGAGCTAATCTATTGGAAAAATCGCCTGGCGGCGATTCTAGTGGCGGCCGGTCCCCGGCTGGCACCCCGCGGCTGACCGTCCGCGCGTAACCCCTGCACCCGACGTTCTGCGCATGACGCCTGCGCATGACGCCTGCGCAGGAACCGTGCGCAGGAATCATGCGCATAACCCCTGCGCATAGCCTCCTGGGGACACCCCCGCAGCGGGGGGAATTTGCGGCTCGTCGCGCCTTCAGGAGGCGCCGGTGACGGCCGGGAGCGGGACGCGCTCGGCGCTCTGCAGGCGCGCGATGAGCGAGCGCAGGAACACGCGATTGAAGCGCAGCTGACAGGAGGCCGACACCTGCTCGAGCAGCGTCGAGCTCACCTTGAGCACCGTCACCTGTGCGGCGGCGCGGATGGTGGCGGTACGCTTGGCGCCCGGGACGTAGCTCGCTTCACCGAAGCAGTCGCCGGTGTCGAGCGCGCCGACGCGCCGCCCGTGACGCTCGACCGCGCAGGCGCCCGTCACCAGGATGTAGAAGCGGTCGTCCATCTCGCCTTCCTTGACGATCTCCTCGCCCGAGTTGTAATCCTGCCAGCTGCTGGCGCGCAGCACTTCCCAGATCTCGGCGTGCGAGAACTCGTGGAAGAACTTCAGCTTGCGCAGCACGCCGAACTGCTCCTGGCGGTCGATGCGCGCGTTGGCCTCGCGCAGCCGCTGATGCACGCGGGTGAGCTCGGCCGCGAAATCGAGTCCGCTCTTGTGCCGCTTGGTCGGATCTTTTTGTAATGCGGTCGCCACCACGGCCTCGAGCTCCTCGGGTACTTCCTGGCGCAGGGTATGAATGGGCGGCGGCGTCGCGTACACGATCTGGTGCAGCAGCTTCTGCAGATTGCCGGCGCGGAAGGGCCGCTGGCCGGTGAGCAGCTCGTACATGACGGCGCCGAGCGAATAGAGATCCGAGGCGTTGGTGAGATCGAGGCTCTGCACCTGCTCGGGAGACATGTAGGAGGGGCTGCCGGCGATGCCTTCGATGCGCGAGATATCCGAATCCGCCACCAGCGCGATGCCGAAGTCGATGATGCGCACGTCGCTGTCCTGCGTGAGCATCACGTTGGACGGCTTGATGTCGCGGTGGATCACGCCGCGCGAGTGCGCGTAGTGCAGCGCCTTGGCGCACTTGAACATAATCTCAACAGTATCGTCGATGCGCAGCAGGTTGTCCGGGCGGCAATAGGCCGCCAGGGTGCGCGCGCCATGCACGTGCTCGGTGACGATGTAGCAGTGGCCGTTCTCCTCGCCGGCGTCGTAGATCGGCAGGATGTGCGGGTGCTGCAGCATGCCCACCAGGTGCGCTTCCGACAGGAACATCTTGCGCGCGATGCGCGCACGCTCCTCGTCGCCGCCGGTGTCCATGTTGTAGACCTTGATCGCGACGTCGCGGCCGTAGTAGGCGTCGTGTGAGAGATAGACGACGCCGGTGCTGCCGCGTCCGACCTCCTTGATGACCGCGTACTTGCCGATCTTGTCGGGCATGCGCGCGACGGGCTTGGCGGGTGGAATTGATTTTGAAGCCGGTAGCGACATGGCGTGTTGGCAACAGCCAGAAACGCGCGTCAGCATACGGCGACACCCGGCGGCGCGATGTGATGCACGCCTCACGCTCCCTGCGCTGCGTGCGGCGCCCGCGCCACGCTCACAGCAGCGCGCGCCGGGCGGACTTAAGCGAAATGTTGGTATCCGGAATGCGAGAACTCCATCACAGTACCATCACGCGTGACCACGGCGCCGGGAGCCGCGCGCAGCACGCCGATTTGACGGTAATTCCACTGCGCCGGAGGCAGCTCGCGCTCGAGCTCGGCGGCGCGCGCCGGATCCACCGCGAACAGGAGCTCGTAATCGTCGCCCGCGGTGAGCGCGAGCTCGCGCGCCGCGTCCGGCCCGAGCGCCTGCAGCAGGGGCGCTGATACCGGCAGCTCGCCGAAGAAGATCTCGAGCCCGACGCCGCTCGCCGCCGCGAGCTTGGCGGCATCGCCGAGCAGCCCGTCGGAGACGTCGATGCAGGCGCGGGCGTAGTCGCGCAGCCGCTCACCGAGCGCCACGCGCGGCGTCGGCAGCAGAAAACGCTCGCGCAGGTACGGCGCCGCTGCGGGCGGTGCCGCGAGGCGCCCCTGCTCGATCGCGAGTCCCGCGCCCGCATCGCCCGGTGAGCCCGAGACGAACAGCAGGTCCCCGGCCCGGCCCCCGGCCCGCGTGAGCGCGCGGCCGTGCGGCACGTGTCCGAGCAGCTGCACGGTGATGGTGAGCGGCCCGCGCGTCGTGTCGCCGCCCGCGAGCGCCACCTCGTGCGCGCGCGCGAGGCTCCCGAAGCCCGCGGCGAACTCCGTGAGCCATGCCTCGTCCGCCGCCGGCAGCGTGAGGGCGAGCAGCGCCCACGCCGGCCGCGCCCCCATCGCCGCAATGTCGCTCAGGTTTACGGCGAGCGCGCGGTGGCCGATCGAGGCGGCCGGCGCCGAGGTCGGGAAATGGACGCCCGCGACCAGGGTATCGGTGGTGGCGACCAGCTGCATGCCGGGCGGGCACTCGAGGAGCGCCGCGTCATCGCCGACTCCGAGCGCCACGTCGCGCCGCTGCGCGCCGCAGGTGCGGAAATAGCGCGTGATGAGCTCGAATTCCGACAGCGCCATGCTTGCCCCATGCATCAGTGCTCGGCCGGCCTCAGGGTGCGCGCGGCGCGGTCGAGCACCGCGTTCACGAACTTGTGGCCGTCGGTGGCGCCGAACCGCTTGGCGAGCTGCACCGCCTCGTTGATCGCCGTGCGAAAGGGCACCGCGGGCTCGAACTCGAGCTCGTAGAGCCCGATCAGCAGCACCGCGCGCTCGATCGGATCGAGGAGGCGCGGCTCGCGGTCCGTGCAGCCGGCGAGGCGGGCTTCGAGCTGCGCATGCGAGCCCACCACGCCCTCGATGAGCGCGCGGAAGTAGTCGCGGTCCGCGCGCGGCATGTCCTCGGCGTCAGCGAACTCCTGCACCAGGTCCTGCCAGGGGCAGTCGTTGAGCTGCCAGCGGTAGAGCGCCTGCAGCGCGAGCTTGCGCGCCACGCTGCGCGCGCCGCTGAATTGCTGCGGGGCCTTGCTGCTCACCGGTGCCGCGCTCACAGACGCTTGAGGAGCGAGGCCATCTCGAGCGCGGTCTCCATGGCCTCCCCGCCTTTGTTGCCGGCGTCGGTTGCGGCGCGCTCGAGTGCCTGATCGACGGTCTCGACCGTCAGCACGCCGAAGGCGACCGGCACGCCCGTCTCGAGGCTCACCTGCTGCAGTCCCCGCGCGCACTCACCCGCGACGTACTCGAAGTGCGGCGTGTCGCCCCGGATCACGCAGCCGAGCGCCACTACCGCGTCATAGCCGCCCGCGGCGGCGAGCTTCCTGGCGGCGAGCGGCAGCTCGAAAGCGCCGGGCACGCGGACTACCGCGAGATCCCCGGGCGTTCCGCCGCGCGCCGCCCACGCAGCCAGCGCGCCCTTGAGCAGGCTCGCGACGATGAAATCGTTGAAGCGCGCCGCGACGATCGCCACGCGCTGGCCGCGCGCGCCGATCTCACCTTCGAGTGTCCGCGGCCCGGTCACCCCTCTTCCCCGACGTAGCCCTCGATCTCGAGATCGAATGCCGAGATGCCGTGCATCTGCTTCGGCGCCGAGAGCACCCGCATACGCTTGACGCCGAGGTCCTTCAGGATCTGCGCGCCGACGCCGAAGGTGCGCAGCACCGAGCCTTCGCCGCCACCGGCCACCTCGGCGGGCAGTACCTCGCGCTGCGGGGCGATCGTGCGCAGCGCCCCGGCGAGCTCGCCGGGCGGCTCCTGCTGGCGCAGCACCACCACCACGCCGTTGCCGGCCTCGGCGATGCGCTCGAGCGCAGCGTGCAGCGTCCAGGCGCGCGTGCCGGTGCGCACCCCGAGCAGATCGCGCAGCGTGTCCGGCAGGTGCACGCGCACCAGCGGCGCCTCGGGCCCGTCGAGCTGGCCGCGTGCCAGTGCCAGGTGCACCTCGAGGCTGACGCGGTCCTGGTAGGCGTAGAGACGGAACTCGCCGAGCGCCGTCTGCACCGTCTGCTCGCCGATGCGCTCGACGGAGCGCTCGGTGCGCAGCCGATGGCGGATGAGCGCGGCGATCGTGCCGGTCTTGAGCCCGTGGCGGCGCGCGAACTCCTCGAGCTGCGGCCGCCGCGCCATGGTGCCGTCGTCGTTCATGACCTCGCACAGAACCCCGACCGGGGTGAGCCCGGCGAGCCGGCACAGGTCGACCGCCGCCTCGGTGTGCCCGGCGCGCACCAGCACGCCGCCCGCGCGCGGGCGCAGCGGAAAGATGTGGCCGGGGCGCACGAAGTCCGCCGCCGTCGAGCGGCCGTCGGCGAGCGCGCGGATCGTGGCGGCGCGGTCGGCGGATGACACGCCGGTGGTGGTGCCGTGCGCCAGATCCACCGACACGGTGAACGCGGTGCGGTGCGATTCGCTGTTGGCCGGAACCATCTGCGGCAGCTCGAGCGCCGCCAGGCGCCGCTCCTCGATCGGCACGCAGATGATGCCGCTCGTGTGGCGGATCATGAAGGCGACGGCTTCGGGCGTGGCGTGCTCGGCCGCCATGATGAGATCGCCCTCGTTCTCGCGGTCTTCGTCGTCCATGACGACGACCATGCGTCCGGCGCGCAGCTCCGCCAGCAGCTCTTCGATCGAGTTGAGCGGGGCGGCCGGCGCGGCGGCCGGCTTTCCGGGAAGAGGCAGAACCTTGGACATGGGCAGCCGGTCGCAGCGTTTCGGGGTCGGTTAGTATACCCGGCCGCTTCGATCGAACATCCGCACGTTAGCGACGCCTCACTCGTGTAACTCTCGAGCCGTCTCGAATCCCGGCCCGCTTCAGTCGGCGGTCTACGCCGCTGGAGTTCGTTGCGCTAAAATTATGCGCCCGAGGATAACCCCTTGCGAGATGAACGCTTGAGTCCTCGCCCGCGCAGCAGGCGGGCATTTGTGGCCAGCATCGTGCTGGTCGCGTTTGCATCGCGTGCGCTCATCCCTAGCGGGTTCATGCCGGCGAGCGACCGGCCGTTCGCTCTCGAGATCTGCTGGGAGGGCTTCCCGGCCGCCACGCTCGCGCCGGGAGCACATGCTCACCACCACTACCCGGGAACCCCGGCGCACGGCGAGCATTGCATATTCGGCACCGCCTGCAGCGCCGGGCCAACTCCCCACCTGCCGGCACAGAGCGATGTCCCGCCGCGACAACCCCCTCGCACGGCCGCTTGCGCCTCAACCGCCGGGGCCGTTCGCCTCGTTCATCTCCCGCAACCCCGAGCTCCCCCGGGTCGGCTGAGCTGATCTCAGTCGGCTGGTCTCCAACCGCCGCAGTCCCGAGTGCGCGTCGCCAACGGCGCGCGTTCGTCCGTGCCTTGCAGGGGGTTATGCAAAAGGCGACCCCGGGAGTTGTCACGTGGCAGATCGCAGCGCAACGCCGGCGCCGAACGCGCGCTACCGGCTCCAAATTTTTCTGTTCCTCGCCGGGGCGGCAGCTCTCGTGTTTCTCGTGCTTCTGTTTCCGGTGCCTGCCCGGGCCGCAGCTTATGGCAGCGTCAGCGGCATGGTCCGGGACGACAGTGGCCGGCCAATCCCGGGCGCGAACGTCGCGCTCGAGCTCGACACCCGCGCGATCGCGCTGGGGCAGACGGACTCGAACGGCCGCTTCGAGTTCCCGCAGGTGGCGATCGGCCATTACATGCTCACCGTCTCGCAGCGGGACTTCGCTTCCTTGAGCCAGCCGGTCACGGTGAAAGCGGGATATTTTCCGTTCGCGCAGATCGTATTAGTGCCTGCCGGCAGGGTCCCCGAGGTGACGGTGACAGCCTCCCTGCCGGTCGTCGCCTCGGTCACGCCCATCACGCTGGTGAGCCAGCAGGACATCGAGAACACTCCGGGTGCGGGCAACGTCAACAGCCAGACGATGATCACCGACTACGTTCCGGGGGCGTACCAGGCGCACGACATGCTGCACATGCGCGGCGGCCATCAGACGAACTGGCTGATCGACGGGATCGAGATTCCGAACACTAACATTGCGGAGAACCTCGGCCCCGAGATCAACCCCTACGACATCCAGACGCTGGGCGCCGAGCGCGGCAGCTATGGGGCGGATGAGGGCGACCGCACGTACGGCATCTTCAACGTGATCCCGAAGAGCGGCTTCAGCAGCGATAACCAGGCAGCGCTCGATGTGACGGCGGGGAACTTCGGGCAGACCGACGACAACCTGAGTGTCGCAAGCCACACGGATAATTTCGCCTACTACGCAAGCCTCGAGGGCAATCGCAGCAATCTCGGACTGCAGACTCCCGTGTCACAGATCATTCACGACAACTCGCAGGGACTTGGCGCCTTCACCAACCTGCAATACAAGCCGGGCCCGCAGGACTCCGTGAGCCTCATCGCCCAACTGCGCCAGGACGTCTACCAGGTACCGGACTGCACGGTGCCGCTCGCCGACGACCCTTACTGCGTCGGACAGTTCGGCGATGTGCAGAGTGAGGCGGACAATTTCGCCTTACTGTCCTGGGCGCACACGTTGAGCGGTAATGCGGTGCTCACGAGCTCGGTGCTGTACCACTTCGAGCGCTCGGATTACGACGGCGGCGCCGGCGACTATCCGAACATCACCCACTATCACCACGGCTCGCAGTACGAGGGCCTGGAGGAGAATCTGCGCATCAGTTCCGGCCGCAATCATCTCGATGTCGGTGTTTTCGGCTTCCTGCA
>JASHQW010000095.1 GCA_030038875.1 Gammaproteobacteria bacterium
CGCGCGCTCAACCACTCGCTGAGCGGCGCGCCGCGCATCGGGCCGCGATACACGACCGAGCCGCGCGCGAGCACCAGCGCACGGTTGGCTCCGCGCGGCACGTCCTCGAGGCGGTGCGTGGCGAGCACCCAGGGCAGGCGGCGGCCGCGCCGCGCCAGCCACTCGAGCAGCCGCCTGCGGTTGGCGGCGTCGAGGCCGTTCAATACCTCATCGAGCAGCAGCAGCCGCGGGCGCGACGCCAGCGCGCGCGCCACGAGAATCACCCGCCGCTCGCCGTAGGAGAGCGACAGGAAACGCCGCGCCGCAAGATGCGCGACGCCGAGTGAGCCGAGGGCGCGCCGCACGCGGCGCCGGTCGGCGCTCGAGAGCGCATCGAGTGGAATGTCGGTACGGTGGATGCCGGTGCCGACGAGGCGTTCGACCGTCATGTCCCAGCCATAGCGCTGGTACTTGTCCTGCCGCTCCGCGCCGAGATAGGCGATCTCGTCGAGTACCTCCTGAGGCGTGGTCCAGTGCCGTCGGCCGCGCAGGTAACGGCGCACCGGATGCGCGGCGGACGCGGGCCACACGGCTCCAGCCACGAGCTTCAGGAGCTGCGTCTTGCCGGCGCCGTTGCCGCCGGCGAGCACCCAACGCTCGCCGGGACGGATGCTCCAGCTCAGGTCCTTCAGGACCCGACGGCCGTTCCTGCGCAGGTTGGCGTGGGCGAGGCGCACTTCGAGGTAGCGGGGATCGGCACGGCTCACCGGCCGCATTGGAGCACAGTTTGCCGGCGCGTTTGGAGTATTCTGCGCGCACCGCGCGCGCGGACACCTTGTTGGAGGATTGCATGCAATGGCGGCTGCTGGCGCCCCGCTATTGGCCGACGTGGGCCGGCATCGCCCTGCTGCGC
This sequence comes from Gammaproteobacteria bacterium, assembly GCA_030038875.1. GTDB lineage: Bacteria > Pseudomonadota > Gammaproteobacteria > Steroidobacterales > Steroidobacteraceae > 13-2-20CM-66-19. The sequence continues at coordinate 893 of JASHQW010000095.1, forward strand.
CTGTTGGCTTTGCTGCCTTATGCGTGGGTGATTGCTCTCGGCGGACTCCTGGGCCGGTTGCTGCGCCTCGTCGCGCGGCGCTTCGTGAGCATCGCACGGCGCAATCTTGAGCTGTGTTTTCCCGAGCTCGACGCGCCAGCGCGCGAGCGGCTCCTCGACCGGCACTTCGCCAGTCTCGGCATCGCGCTGCTCGAGACCCCACTCGCCTGGTGGAGCTCGCCCGCGCGTTTCGCCCGGCTGGTGCACCTCGAAGGCCGCGAGCACGTCGAGGCGGCCCTGGCCCGCGGCCGCGGCGCGATCGTCCTCACCGCGCATTTCACCACCATGGAGCTGGCCGGCCGCGCGCTCGCGACCTCCCTCACCCGTATCGGCTTCCTCTACCGCCCCACCCGGAACGAGGTGCTCACCTACGCGCTCGAGCGCTTTCGCACCGGTTACGGCGGTCACGCTATCCCGCGGGACGACATCCGAGCCTTCATCGGCGCCGTCAGAAACAACGAGTGCGTGTGGTACGCGCCCGATCAGAGCTACCGCAAGAAGGGCGCGGAGATGGTGCGGCTGTTCGGCATCCCCGCCGCCACCAACACGCTCACCTCGCGCCTGGCGCGCATGACCGGAGCGCCGGTGCTACCCTACTTCCTGCACCGCCTGCCCGGTACCCAGGGCTACCGTGCCGTCATCCATCCGCCGCTCGAGAACTTCCCGACTGACGATGCGGTGGCCGACACCGAGCGCTTCAATCACCTGATCGAAGCGCAGGTGCGCCTGGTGCCGGAGCAATATCTGTGGATCCACCGCCGCTTCAAGGGCCTCAGCGAGGACTACCCGGACTACTACGCACGGGAGGCGCCGCGGCGCGCGTGAGCGAGCTCAAGGACGCAAGCTTCGATCTGTTGGTGGTCGGCGGCGGGATCAACGGGACCGGGATCGCACGCGATGCCGCCGGGCGCGGGCTCACCGTGCTGCTCGTCGAGCAGGATGACCTCGCGGCCCATACCTCCTCCGCCAGCACCAAGCTGATCCACGGCGGTCTGCGCTACCTCGAGGAGTTCCACTTCGCCCTGGTGCGCAAGGCGCTGATCGAGCGCGAGGTGCTGCTGCGATCGGCGCCGCACATCATGCGGCCGCTGCACTTCATCATGCCGCACGCGCCGCACCTGCGACCGGCGTGGATGATCCGCGCCGGCCTCTTTCTCTACGACCACCTCGCGCACCGCGAGCGTCTTGCCGCCTCGGGCACCGTCGACCTGCGCACCCACATCGCGGGCGCGGCCCTCAAGAGCGGCTACACCGGCGGCTTCGTGTACTCGGACGGCTGGACTGACGACGCGCGCCTCGTGGTCCTGAATGCGCTCGATGCGCGCGAGCGCGGCGCGGTGCTCCTGACGCGCACGCGCTGCGAGCGCCTCACGGAGCACGGCGGACAGTGGCGCGTGACGCTCTCCGGCGCGGGCGGGCGGCTCGAGATTGCCGCGCGCGTCGCAGTAAACGCCAGCGGGCCCTGGGTGGACCGGTTCGTCCAGGGCGCGACACCGGTGCGGACCGCGCATCGCGTGCGGCTCGTCAAGGGCAGCCACATCGTCGTGCCGCGGCTCTTCGACCATCGCTTCGCCTACATCTTCCAGAACGAGGACCGGCGCATCGTCTTCGCGATCCCCTACGAGCACGACTTCACGCTGCTCGGCACCACCGACGTCGATTACCACGGGGATCCGGCCGCGGTGCGCATCGATGAGGAGGAGCTCGGCTACCTGTGCGAGCTCGCCAACCGCTACTTCATCCGCCAGATCAGTCCGCGCGAGGTGCGCTGGAGCTATTCCGGCGTGCGGCCGCTGCTCGCCGATGAGTCACGCGACCCGATGAGCGTGACGCGCGACTACGCGCTCGAGCTCGAGCGGCGCCCCGCCCCGATGCTCTCGGTGTTCGGCGGCAAGATCACCACCTACCGGCGGCTCGCCGAGGATGCCGTCAACCTGCTCATTCCCCTCCTCGGCACGCGTGCCGAGCCCTGGACCGGGGGCGCGACGCTGCCCGGCGGCGACCTGCCGGAGGGCAGCTTCGCGGTGTTCCTGCGCACGGTCGAGCGACGCTACCCCTGGCTGCCGGCGCGGCTGCATCAGCGCTACGCGCATGCCTACGGCACGCGCGTCGAGCGCGTGCTGGGACCGGCCACCGCGCTCGCGGACCTCGGCGCGGAGCTCCTCCCCGGGCTCTACGAGCGCGAGGTCGAGTACCTCTGCCGCGAGGAATTTGCGCGTACGGCGGAGGACATCCTCTGGCGGCGCAGCAAGCTGGGACTCCATCTCCCCGGCGCGAATCTGGCACCCCTCGAGGGGTGGCTCGCGGCGCTTCGCTCCTGAGGGCGAGGGCCGGTGGCGCGGGCACGACACCGGCCCTGTGACCAGCGTCGCGGTTTTTCGCTCTGGTCCGGCGGGCAGTGCGCCGCGCGGGTAGCGTGGCGCCGGGGTCGCTTGTGTTTACGCAGATGTCCGATTCAGTCATCGCCGCCATCATCGCCGGCACGGCGACGCTGTCCGCGTCGTTCCTGCAGCTGCGCTCCGCCGCCCTGCGCGACGCGGGCAAGCCCGGCGCCGCCGCGCGCCGCAAGAGCCGGCTGCAGCGCATCGTGTTCCTGGTGATCGTCGGCGGGTCGGTGGTGTCGGGCTTTGCGGCCTCGCAGTGGCTCACCCAGGGTGAGCGTGCCGCACAGAGCGCGATGCAGAAGGAGCTCCAGGCGCGCATTGCCGAGGTGAGCCACACCGCGGGCGAGCTCGAGGCGACACGTGCCGCAGAGCGCTCCGAGATAGAGACCGGCGTGCTGCGCCGAATCGGCAGCGACGGGGTGGCGGTCGCCGCCACCGTGCCCGCGTGCCGCGCGGCCGGCGCCGTGACGACCCCCGTGAGCGCCACCGCCGCGGCGACCCCGGCGCGCAGCTGCAGCGAAGCCGACGCCACCCCGGTCACGCTCTGTGCCACGATTCCCTCGAGCGCGACCGTCACTGAGGTCGCGCTCTTCAGCCGCCTCGACGACAGCGACACACCCTGGAGCGCCAGCCGCTATCTGCCCGGACAGGAAGCGGGCCAGGCGCGCTTTGCCGACAAATACTCCGAGACCAGCCCCGAGGCCGGCACGCGTCAGGTATGCCAGACCTTCGCGCACTGGGACGCCGACCACGCGCGCGTGGCGCGGGTGCTCGTGCGCTACTCTCTCTAGAGCGAACCTACGCATAATTGCCCCCTTCAAGAGGCGTGAGCCTCCAGGGGGATTGTTGGCTTCATCACCGCCCCAAGCCGCCACGGCACGCAGAGTGCTGCTGCTCGTCGTCCTGGCGCTCGCGCCGCTGTGGCTCACCGGCATGTTCGACCGGGGACTGTGGACGCCCGACGAGCCGCGCGAGGCTGACATCGCCTGGCGTATGAGCTCGCAGCCCGACCGCACGCTGCCGCAGCTCGCCGGCACGCCGTTCCTCGAGAAGCCGCCGCTCTCGTACTGGATGGCGGGAGGCGCGATCTCGGCATTCGGCGACTTCCCGGCGGTCGCGCGCGCCCCCAACCTCCTCTACGCCGTGATCACCGCTCTCGCGGTCGGCGCGCTGGCATTCGCCATGGAGCTCCCGGCGCTGCCGGCGCTCATCGCAGCGCTCGTGGCCGCGAGTGCCCTCACCGCGTACCGGGTGGCCATCTGGCTCGCCGCGGATGCGTGTCTCCTCGCCGGGTGTGCGCTCGCGCTGCTCGGCACGTGGCTCGGGCTCAGGGCGCCGGCCGGAACGCGCAAGGCGGGCGGCTACGCTCTGCTGCATATCGGCGCCGCCGTCGGCTTCATGGCGAAGAGCGCGCCCGGGTGGCTCGTGCCCGGGCTCGCGCTCCTCACGCTCATCGTGTGGGAACGGCGCTGGCAGGAGCTGCGCCGCTGGGAGCTGTACGCAGGGCTTGCGCTGCAGGCGCTCATCATAGGACCGTGGATCGTCGCCGTCGCGCGCAGCACTCACGGCGCGGATGCCTTAGCCACGCTCTTCTGGCACAACGTCTTCGGCCGCTTCACGCACCTTTCCTCCCCCGCGGCGCTCGACTACACCACCGGACACCACAATACGCCGGGAAAGTACCTCTTCGAGCTGCCGCTGTACCTCCTGCCGTGGACGCTCGTGGTGGTGGCGGCACTCAGGCGCGCGTGGACCCGCATGCGCGAGCCGGGCGCGCGCGGCACGGCGTGGCGCTTCGCGCTTGGCTCCTGCGTTCCCTTCCTGGTGCTCCTGTCCCTCGCCGCCACGGCGCGCGACATCTACGCCGCTCCGGCGTTGCTCGGCTTCGGGCTCCTCGTGGGGCTCTGGGCTGAGGATGCGCGCGGCTTGCCGCGCCGGGGCGACCGTCTGGCCGCGCTCGCAACGGCGGCGCTGGTCGGTGCGATCGCGGTGGTCCTCGCGCTCGCGCTCGCACTCCTCGCTGCCGCGGGCGCAGCCGCGCCGCTGCTGTGCACGCTGGGCGCGCTCGGCGTCATCGCCGCGGCCGCGATCGCACTCGGCTTCGCCGCGCGCGCGGCGCGCGGCGGGGATTTCCCGCGCAGCCTCGCGTGGTCGTACGCGGGTTACGCGCTGGCGCTGTGCCTCGCGGCGCGCCTGATCCTGCCGGTCGTCGACCGCTGGCAGGATCTGCCCGCGCTCGCCGCGCGCATCCATTCCGACACCGCGCAGCAAGCGCTCGCGCTCCTCGACCCGGACGAGACCACCATCGCCATGCTGGACCACGGCCTCGCGACCCGCTTCACAGTACTTGCCAGCGGCGGGGCAGATCCGCGCGGCGCCCTCGAGGGCTGGTTCGCGGCGCACGGCCGGGAGGCGCGCGTGCTGGTGCTCCTGCCCGGCCATGCGAGCGGTGCGGTCAGCGAGTTCCTCGCGCGCCTCTATCCGCTTCCCGCCCCGGGCGATGGCGTCGCCGGAACGCTCACCGCGGCCGGCGCGGCGGCGCTCGTGGCGCGCTACGAGTTGCCTCAGGGCCGGCGCTATGCGCTACTCGCGCCGCCACCGGCGCATTGACCAGGAGCCTCGATGTCGCAGCCCGTCACCGACCTCGCCCGCGGCCTGCAAAACCGCCACATCCAGCTCATCGCCATCGGCGGAACGATCGGCGTGGGACTTTTCCTCGGATCCGCCAAGGCGATCAACCATGCGGGCCCCGGCCTGCTGCTCGCGTACGCCGTCGGCGGCGTCGCGATCTTCTTCATCATGCGGGCCTTGGGTGAGCTGCTCACTTATCGCCCCGTGGCCGGCTCCTTCGCGACCTATGCGGACGAGTTCTGCGGACCCCTGCCCGGCTTCATCACCGGCTGGTCCTACTGGTTCGCCTGGGTCGCGACCGTCATGGCGGAGATCACCGCGATCGGCGTCTACGTGCGCTTCTGGCTCCCGGAGGTGCCGCAGTGGCTGCCGCCCCTCGTCGCGCTCGCCGTGCTCTACGGAGCCAACCTGCTCGCCGTGCGGGTGTTTGGCGAGCTCGAGTTCTGGTTCGCGCTCATCAAGGTGGTCACCATCGTCGGGCTCATCGCCACGGGGCTCGCCGTGATTGTCTTCCACGTCGGCGCCCTCGGCGGCACGGCGAGCTTCTCGAATCTCTGGTCGTACGGGGGCTTCCTGCCGGGCGGCGTCCTGCCGGTACTGCTCACGCTGCAGATCGTGATGTTCGCCTACGAGGGCGTCGAGCTCATCGGCGTCACTGCGGGGGAGTCGCACAACCCCGCCGTGGTGTTGCCGCGGGCCACCAACGGCATCATCGCCCGCATTCTCATTTTCTATCTCGGGGCGCTGCTCATCATCATGTCGCTCGTGCCCTGGACGCAGCTCGATCCGAAGATGAGCCCGTTCGTCTTCGTGTTCGGCAAGCTCGGACTCCCCGGCGCCGCGAGCGTCATCAACGTCGTGGTCATAACTGCCGCCGCCTCGTCGTGCAACAGCGGGCTCTTCAGCACCGGGCGCATGCTGTGGACGCTCGGCCGGCGCGGCCAGGCCCCGCAGGCCTTCTCGATGCTGAACCGCGGGCGGGTGCCTGCGGCGGGCATCCATGCCTCCGCCGCGGTCATGCTGGTCGGGGTACTGCTCAACTATCTCGTGCCGGAGCGCGTCTTCACCATGGTAACCAGCATCGCGCTCATCGGGACGCTGTGGACCTGGGGAATCATCCTCGTGGCGCACGCCAGTTACCGGCGCGCCGTGGCCGCCGGGCGCGCGGCTGCCGCGCCGTTTCGCATGCCCGGGGCGCCACTCGCGAACTACCTGGTGCTCGCCTTCCTCGTGCTGGTGACCGCCATGCTGTGGCGCGATCCGGACTCACGCGTGGCGCTCTACGTGGCGCCGGTGTGGTTCGCGCTGCTCGTGATCGGCTATTACGCCGCGCGCGCCACGCGCACTGCCTGAAGCCGCGCCGCCCGCACCGCCCGCTACAGCAGCCGCTCGCCCCCGCCGATGAGGCCGCCGCCGTCGATGACGATCGTCTGGCCGGTGATGAAGCTGCCGGCGCGCGCGGCGAGCATCACGGCGACTCCTGCCACGTCGTCGGGATCGCCGAGGCGCTTGAGCGGATAGCCGCGTGCCAGGGCTTCGGCGCGCGCCGGGTCCGCCCACAGCGCCTTGGAGAACTGGGTGCGGATCACCCCCGGCGCGATGCAGTTGACGCGGATGTTATGCGCGCCCCACTCGACCGCGAGATTGCGCGCCAGCTGCATGTCGGCTGCCTTCGAGATGCCGTAGCCCCCGAGCAGCGCGCTGCCCAGGAATCCGGCCACCGAGGAGACGATGATCACCGCGCCGTCCTTGCGCTCGGCCATCGCCGGCAGCGTCATGTTGCACAACCACATGTTGCTGTACAGGTTGGTGTGGATGAGCTTGTCGAAGGCTTCGTCGGACATGGTCGCCGAGGGCCCGAAGTGCGGGTTGGTGGCGGCGTTGCATACGAGGATGTCGATGCGGCCGAAGGCTGCCACGCTGGCATCGACCAGGCCCTTGAGCTCATCCTTGTGCCCGACGTGGCAGGCGCGCGCGAGTGCGCTGCCGCCGGCGGCGGTGATCTCCGCCGCCACCGCATCGCAGCTCTCCTGCTTGCGGCTCGAAATGACCACCTTGGCGCCGTGCGCCGCCATCTGCACGGCGATCGCCTTGCCGATGCCGCGGCTCGAGCCGGTGACGAGGGCTACCTTGCCCGACAGATCGAATAAGGACATGTGTGCGGCTCCTCAGGTCTTCCTCAGACGGGCTCATCCAGTGACTTGGCCAGCGGCGTGAACAGCTTCGGCCCTTTCTCGGTCATGTACCAGCAGTCCTCGAGGCGAATGCCGAACTCGCCCGGAATGTAGATACCGGGCTCGTCGGAGAAGCACATGCCCGCCTCGAGCGGCGTGCTGTCGTTGCGCACCAGATAAGGCGCCTCGTGCACCTCCATGCCGATCCCGTGGCCGGTGCGATGCGACAATCCCGGCAAGCCGTAGTCGCGGCTCCAGCCCTTCTGCTCATAGAAAGTGCGCACCGCACGGTCGATGGCTCCGACGGGGATGCCGAGCCTGGCCGTTTCCTGCGCCAGCTCCTGGCCCTGCTTCACCGTGCTCCATACCTCGCGCTGGCGGGGCGAGGGTGCACCGAATACCCAGCTGCGCGTGATGTCGGACTGATAGCCATGAACGCTGCAGCCCGTGTCGATGAGAACCACCGAGCCCGCGCGCACCTGCTGCGGCTTGATGGATCCGTGCGGAAAG
>JASHQW010000014.1 GCA_030038875.1 Gammaproteobacteria bacterium
TGGTGTGACGTTCGCGCTGGTCATCGGACATTTCGCGGCGGTGGTCGGTGACCGCCTGGAGCGTCCGGTCGACTGAGCTCTTACATTCACCGCTCATGACATGCGCCGCCAGCGGGCGGCGCCGTTGTTTCTGCGGGTGTACGATCGGCGCATGCGCAGAACGTCCTCGGTTGCGGTTGCTGGCGCGCTGCTCGTGACCTCGGCGTGGGGTCAGAGTCCCACCGGAGCCGGGCAACTGCCCGCCGGCAACGGCCAGGACATCGCCGCCGCACAATGCACCCCTTGTCACGATGTGGGCCGCCTCGTCTACCCGGGCTACACACGCGAGGGCTGGCAGAGCGTCATCGGCCGCATGACGAAGCTCGGCGCCACCGTGACCCCCGAGCAGCTCCCGCTGCTCACGGGTTATCTGGCGCACGCCTTTCCCGAGCGGCCGCCACCCGCGGCACGCATCATTCCCGGCAACGTTCGCGTGACCTTCAAGGAGTGGGCGGTCGCCACTCCGGGCGCCTTTCCGCACGACCCGCTCGCGACCGCCGATGGCGCCATCTGGTACACGGGCCAGCGGGCAAGTCTCCTCGGGCGCATCGACCCCGCCTCCGGAGCGATCCGGGAATACCCGACCAGCATTCCGGACTCGGGCCCCCACGGGCTGGTCGCGGACGACGCCGGCAACATCTGGTTCACCGCCAACTCCGCCGGCTACATCGGCAAGCTCGATCCGGCGAGCGGGGCGATCACGGCCTACCGGATGCCGGACGAGCGCGCGCGCGACCCGCACACCGCGGTCTTCGATCGGCACGGGGTGCTGTGGTTCACGGTGCAGGGAGCGAACTTCGTCGGGCGGCTCGTGCCACAGACTGGCGAGGTGCGCCTCGCCGCGCCGCCGACCGCGCACGCGCTCCCCTACGGCATCGTCGTGAGCTCGCAGGGCGTGCCATTCTTCGCCGAGTTCGGCACCAACCGCATCGGGCGCATCGATCCCGACACATTGGACGTACGCGAATACGTCCTGCCGAACGCAGGCTCGAGGCCCCGCCGCTTGGGTGTCACGAGCGACGATGCGATCTGGTACTCGGACTACGCGCGCGGCTATATCGGCCGTCTCGACCCGGGGAGCGGCGCGACCCGCGAATGGCCCTCTCCGGGCGGCGCGGCCTCGCTCCCCTATGGCATCACTGCGCTGAACGATGTCATCTGGTTCAGCGAGTCGGGTGTGCGACCCAACACACTGGTGCGCTTTGACCCGCGCTCGGAGAAATTCCAGTCATGGGCGATTCCCTCCGGCGGGGGCGTGGTGCGCAACATGATGCCGACGCGCGACGGCCGGATCGTGCTCGCGGAGAGCGGCGTGGGCAAGCTCGCGCTGGCGGAGGTGCAGTAGGGCGCGCTCAGCGTCCGCCGGGCGCCTCCCGGTGGCGGCTCACGGCGCTACCGTCGCCGCGCTCCAGGCTCCGGAACACGAGTGTCGAGACGATCGTCGCGGCGCCGAGCACGAGCAGCGCCTCGTGGATGCCGTGCAGCAGCTCGCCGGGGGCGGTGCGGAAACGGTCGGGAACGAACAACGCCGTCACCAGTGAAGCCACCGCGACCGCGAAGCTGATGGAAAGCTGCTGTCCGGTGCTGGCGATGGTGCTGGCGTCGCTCGCCGCGACACCGCTCACGTCGGCATATGCCAGCGTGTTCATGCTGGTGTACTGGATCGAGGAGAACAGGCCGAAGGCGGACACCTGCAGCACGATGAGCCAGACCGGGGTCGCCGCTCCGATGGTGGCGAACAGCAGGATCAGGACTCCCAGCATCACGGTGTTGGAAACCAGCACCGCGCGATAGCCGAAGCGCGCCAGAATCCGCGGCACGATCACCTTGAGGCCCATGGCGGCGAAGGCCTGGGACATCATGATGAGGCCGGACTGGATCGGCGTGTAGTCGAGACCCACCTGAAACAGCAGTGGCAGCAGGAACGGGATGCCACTGATGCTGATGCGCGTGAAGAACCCGCCGCTCACTGCGGCACGAAAGGTGCGGATGCGGAACAGCGTCAGGTTGAGCAGCGGGTGCAGCGCGCGTGAGGCGTGCAGTCCGTAGCCGGCAAGCAGCGCGAGCGACAGCGCGAGCAGCGCCGTAACGCTCGAGCCACTCAGGCGATGCTCACCGAACACCTCGAGGACGTACGACAGCAGGGCGATTCCGGACCCGAACAGCACGAGGCCAGCGAGGTCGAGCGGCGGCGTGTGCGCCTCGCGGTAGTCCGGCAGATAGCGCTCGACCAGATAGAGCCCGGCGATGCCGATCGGAACGTTGATGAAGAAGATGACGCTCCAGTGCGCCAAGCCGGTGATCAGGCCGCCGGCCAGGGGACCGAGCAGCGGACCGAGCAGGCTCGGGACCGCGACGAAGCTCATCGCGCGCACCAGCTCGGATTTGCCGAAGGCGCGCACCAGCGTAAGCCGTCCGACCGGCACCATCATGGCGCCGCCGCAGCCCTGCAGCACGCGGAACGCGACCAGCAGGTGGATGTTGCGTGCGAGCCCGCACAGCAGCGACCCGGCCGTGAAGAGCCCGATCGCCACGGCGAACACGCGTCTCGTTCCGAAGCGGTTCGCCATCCAGCCGCTGACCGGAATGAACACCGCGAGACTCAGGGTGTAGGTTGCGAGCACCGCCTTCATGCTGAGCGGCGCAACTCCGAGGGCGCGCGCGATACCCGGGACGGCGGTGTTGAGGATGGTCGTGTCGAGCGACTGCATGAAGAAGGCCACGGCCACCAGCCATGGCAACAGCACCCGGGAGACCCGCTGCGGGAGCACTTCTTCGGCCGCTGACATGCGCGGGCGTCAGACGCGCGGATATACTGCGCGCCCGTCCGGCGTGCGGAGAGTATCCATGTGCGACAACGACTCGATGGACGACATGGTTCAGTATCAGCTGAAGGCGGCTCAGATGTCGCGGCGGCGTTTCGGAGCCGTCACGCTCGGCGCGGGCGTGGCGTCGCTCCTGCCGGCGGGCGCCGGCGCGGCCTGGATCGAGGAGACCGAGGTCGACATCAAGACTCCGGACGGCACGGCGGACGCGTACTTCGTCCATCCCGGGGAGGGCCGGTATCCCGGAGTGCTGATGTGGCCGGACATCTTCGGCCTGCGGCCCGCCTTCAGGCAGATGGGCAGACGGCTGGCCGAGGCGGGTTATGCGGTGCTGGTCCCGAATCCGTTCTACCGAACCAAGCGGGCGCCCACGGCGCCGGAGAACCCGGACTTCAATGACGCGCCGACGCGCGACGCCCTGATGTCACTCGCCGGCACACTGACGCCTCAAACGACGGTCACGGACGGCCAGGCCTTTGTCGCCTGGCTCGACTCGCAGCCCTCGGTTGATCGCAAGCGCAAGATGGGCACCATGGGCTACTGCATGACGGGCCCGTTCACCCTGCGCACCGCGGCGGCGCTTCCCGATCGCATCGGCGCCGGCGCCTCCTTTCACGGCGGAGGGCTCGTCACCGACAAGCCGGACAGCCCGCACCTCCTGATTCCGAAGATCAAGGCGCAGTACCTCTTTGCCATCGCGGAGAACGACGACAAGCGCCAGCCCGAGGCCAAGACGGTGCTGCGGGACGCATTTGCCAAAGCGAATGTGCCGGCCGAGATCGAGGTTTATGCCGGGGCGCTGCACGGCTGGTGTCCGCCCGACTCGCGCGTCTACAACGACGCGCAGGCGGAGAAGGCGTGGAGCCGCATGCTCGCGCTCTTTCAGAACGCGCTCGCTCAGCACGCCGCCAAGGGGGCCTAGGCGCGCAGGCGCGGACTCGCGCTCAGCGGCCGCCGGCGCCGAGCGGGCGCGTTATGTCGTGCGCCGCATTATCGAGGAAGCTGTCCTGAGCGGGACGTTTCGGCGGGCGCGCGGCTCCTGTCAGGCTTGAGTAGCTCAACCAGCAGAAGAGGCCTACGGCCAGACCGGAGAGAAACAGAAGCAGGTATCCCACTGCTGTCAGTATCACTTGGGAGACCCTCACACTAGCCATTCGGTATAGGTAGCAAGTCTGTCGCCTAGCTCGTTCCGGGTTCCGCGTCGCAGATCACAGGAGACAACGAATTGTGAGCGCGCTCGGCTCGAGCGCTTCTGCAACATGGGCTGCGCTGTCGCGCAAACGCGCAACATGCGGCATGCGCTTCACTTAATGCGCTGCGGTGCCACTGATTTGGCACCGATGGCTGACACCGAGGCTTAGCGTTGCGATCCTTGCCGCCGGACGCTCGGTGCCGATCACGATGTGTTCGGGCTTCATGTGGATCTGGTGATGACGACCGATAGTCCGTGTGCGATGCCGGCAGCGGCATCGATCAACATGATTGCCGGCGTCTGTCCCCTCCGCGTGTCGGTCGGTTAACAACAAGACCCAGGCAAAAGGGGCTGGGGTGCGGCGTGTAGTGCGACGGGTTTATCGAATCGGCAGCTCGCTCGAGCGCGCTTGAAGCAACTGCCTTCACAGTTTCTAACTCACAGAGCCCCGTTATGGTTCAACTCCCCCACGATATGAAGACCGAGCACTAGAGTCCGCTACGAGGGCAAACCCGTCGCGAGACGGGGACGCAAAGCCTCCGGTCTTACGAGGGAGATGGTCTCCTTTCAGAAGATAGCGGGGTTGCCAGTGGGCTCGATCCGCGCTGTCTGGTCGAAACCGGATCTGTGTCACGGTTGAATGCGTCACCCTCATGGAACCAAGGAAGCGAGGGTGATAATGAAAAGGACTCATTCGGCTAGCGCACTGCTCGCCGTCCGTACGGCACTCGTAAGATGCGGCGCGACTCTGTTACTGGCAGCGTGCGGAGATGGCTCGAGCTCGTCGGTGAGCGCCGATCAGGCGATCTCAGGCGCTACGCAGAGCTTCACGATGTCGATCGCGAGGGCGGCGACCCCGCCTGCCGCGCACCCGACCTTCCACCTGGCCCCGGTGCTGCCTGCGGCCCCGTCGGACGTCGATTCCATC
>JASHQW010000096.1 GCA_030038875.1 Gammaproteobacteria bacterium
TCCCGACTCTCGATGACCTCAAGGCGGCGCCGCCCGGCTCGCTGACGGGCAAGATCGCCTTCGTGGCGGCGCGCATGGTGCGCATGCAGGATGGCGCGGGTTACGGAGCGGCGGTCGCGGCGCGCTCCGACGGCCCCGCCGAGGCGGCCAAACGCGGGGCGATCGCCTTCGTGCTGCGCTCCGTCGGCACGGACAGCAACCGCCTCGCCCACACCGGCACGACGCTCTACGTCGACGGCCGCGTGCCGGTGCCGGCCTTCGCTCTCGCCGCTCCGGATGCCGATCAGATCGAGCGCCTGGCGGGCCTGGGCGAGAAGGTGCACATCCGGCTCTACTCGAGTGCCTCCTACGTCCACGACGCGCGCTCGCAGAACGTGGTCGCGGATGTGCCTGGCCGCATGCACCCGGACGAGGTGGTGCTGCTCGGCGCGCACCTCGACAGCTGGGACCAGGGCACCGGCGCGATCGATGACGGCACGGGGACTGCGATCATCACCGCGGCGGCGAAGCTGATCCTCGACCTCCCGCAGCGCGTCCCGCGGCGCACGGTGCGCGTGGTGCTCTTCGGCTCGGAGGAGGTGGCACAGCCGGTCGCGCCCTTTGGCGCCTTCGGCGGCCATGCCTATACGGAAGCCCACAAGGACGAGCTCGCGCGCCACGTGTTGACCAGCGAGAGCGACTTCGGCACCGACCGCGTCTACTCGCTCGCGCTGCCCGCGGCGGTTATGAAGAGCGACTTCGCGACCACCGTGTTTCGTGTGCTCGAGCCGATCGGGGTGCTGGCAGCGCGCGAGCCCGCGCGTCACGCCGGCACCGACGTCGGCCCCACGGTCGAGGCGGGCGTGCCGGAGTTCGCGCTGCTCCAGGACGGCTCGCAGTATTTTGATATCCATCACACCGCGAACGACACCCTCGACAAGGTCGATCGCGAGCAGCTCGATCAGAACGTCGCCGCCTGGGCAGCGGTCGTCTGGCTCGCAGCGGACAGCGAGGTGGATTTCCGCCCCAAGGCGCCGGCGCATGAGTGAGCAGATCCTCAGGTCCTGCGCCGACGGCGTGTGCGAGTTGCGCTTCAACCGTCCCGAGAAGCGCAACGCGATCACGCATCAGATGTACCAGGCGCTCGCGGCTCACCTGCACGCGGCGCTCGCCGATGAGACCGTGCGCGTGGTGCTGCTCTCGGGGGCCGGAGCGGGCTTTAGCGCCGGCAACGACTTGAACGATTTCCTGAGCGGCCCCGAGTTCACGCGCGCGCATCCGGTGATGGATGTGCTGCGCACGCTCGCCACCTTCGATAAGCCGCTGGTCGCGGCCGTGCATGGGCCCACGATCGGCATCGGCGTGACGCTGCTGCTGCACTGCGACCTCGTGGTGGCGGCGCAGGGCACGCAGCTCATCATGCCGTTCGTGGCGCTCGGGCTCGTGCCCGAGGCGGGGAGCTCCCTGCTCCTGCCGCGGCTCGTCGGCCCGCAGCGCGCGGCGGAGCTCCTGCTTCTCGGCGAGCCACTCGACGCCGCACGCGCCGCGGAGCTCGGGCTCGTCAACCGCGTGGTGGAGGCGGACAAAGTCCTCGATGAGGCACGCACGCTCGCGCAGCGTCTCGCACGGCAGCCGGCCGAGGCGCTCCGTGCCACCAAGCGGCTGCTGCGGGGGGACGCGGCAGAGCTGCTCGCGCGCATCGAAGCGGAGGCTGAGGTGTTCGGAGCCCGGCTCAAGTCCCAGGAGTTTCGCGCCCAGGTGCGCGCCGTGCTCGCCAAGGGCCGCGGCTGACGGCGCTGCGCGGCGGACACCATGCCCGCTTACTCCTTCGAGGGATTCACGCCGGTGGTGGACGCGCGCGCCTTCGTGCACCCGCTCGCGGTGCTGATCGGCGACGTGCACGTGGGTCCGGATTGCTACGTCGCGCCCGGCGCCTCGCTCCGCGGCGACTTCGGGCGCATCCTCCTCGGCGCAGGTTCGAACGTGCAGGACAATTGCGTGCTCCACAGCTTCCCGGGTCAGGACGTCCTGCTCGAGGAGGGCTCACACGTGGGGCACGGCGCGGTGCTGCACGGCTGCAGCGTGCGGCGCGGCGCGCTCATCGGCATCCACGCGGTCGTCATGGACGCCGTGGTCGTGGGTGAGCAGGCCTTCGTCGGCGCCTCGAGCTTCGTGCGCGCGGGATTCGTCGTGCCGCCCCGCACGCTCGTCACCGGAGTGCCGGCGCGCATCGTGCGCGAGCTCAAGCCCGAGGAGCTCGCCTGGAAGGCGAGCGGCACGCGGGAGTATCAGGAGCTCGCCGCGCGCTCACTCGCGACGCTGCGTGAAGTGGCCTCGCTCGGGGCTCCCGAGCCCGGCCGCCCGGTGCGCCCGGCCTCGGCGACGGTGCCGCTGCATACGATCGAGCGCGGCAAGTGATGCGCGCCCGGTTGACTCCCCGGCGGCGATTTTTGTAGGTTTTCACTCTCGACAGGGGATGGGGTTCCCCGTGAACCGCCCGATGGGTACGCCAGACGGCTGATGACCCCTATCAGGTGCAGCGTGTGCTGCGGTAGGCATGGTCGGCTGGCGACGGAGAGCTGCGCTCTCCATGCGCCATCGGAGGCGGAAAAATGGCAAGTATCTGGCTCCACTCGGCCCTCTGGCTGGGTTTGGCGTTTCTTGCGGCCCTGATCTCGATTCGCGTCGCCATCTCGGTGGCACTGATCGAGATCCTGCTCGGGGCCTTGGCCGGCAACCTGGTCGGTCTTCAGATCACCGACTGGGTGAACTTCCTCGCGGGCTTTGGCGCCATCCTGCTCACCTTCCTCGCGGGCACCGAGATCGACCCGCGCATCATGCGCAAGCATTTCTGGTCGAGCACCACGATCGGCGTCGTAGGATTTTTCGCGCCCTATCTCGGCGTGCTCGCGTATGCGCACTGGGGGATCGGCTGGGCCTGGCCGCAGGCACAGATCGCGGGCATCTCGCTCTCGACGACCTCCGTTGCGGTCGTGTACGCGGTGATGATCGAGACCGGCTTCAACAAGACGGAGATCGGCAAGATCATTCTCGCGGCCTGCTTCATCAACGACCTGGGTACGGTGCTCGCGCTCGGCATCGTGTTTGCGCACTACGATCGCACGCTGCTCATCTTCGGGGGCGTCACTGCGGGCGTTCTCGTCTGCCTGTACCGCTACGCGCCGCGCATGTTCGCCTACCTGGGCGGGCGGGTCAGCGAGCCGCAGACGAAGTTTGTGGCGCTGGTTCTGCTCGCACTCGGCGGGCTCGCGAGCGTCGCGGGGAGCGAAGCGGTCCTGCCCGCCTACCTCGTCGGTATGACGCTCGCGCCCACCTTTCTCAAGGAGCACGAGCTGCCGCACCGCATGCGGATCATCGCGTTCTCCATCCTGACGCCCTTCTACTTCCTCAAGGCGGGCTCCCTGGTCGAGGCTCACGCGGTAGCAGCCGCCTTCGGCCTGATCGCGATATTTCTCCTCATCAAGATGGCGACCAAGTTCATCGGCATCCTGCCGCTCACGGTCTACCACGAGTTCGACCGGCGGGAGGGCATGTACACGACGCTCCTCATGTCGACCGGGCTCACGTTCGGGTCGATCTCGGCGCTCTTCGGGCTGACGAACAAGATCATCGATCAGACCCAGTACACGATTCTCGTGACGGCGGTGATCGGCAGCGCCGTCGTGCCGACGCTGATTGCGCAGCGGTGGTTTCAGCCGGAATTCAAAGCAACTCAGGAGGTCGCCGAGGCGGAGGCCGTCGCGGGCGAAGAGCCCTGAGGCTGAGGAGCGCTGCGGCCTTCAGTCCGCGGCCGGCGGATCGGCGCGATCCGGGTGCAGGATGCCAAAGCTCGCGGGGATGCGCGCGTAGAAGAGCCGCACCGCATGCGGCTCGAGATGCGCGAGGAAGCGCTGTGCCTCCTCCTCGGTGACGATGAACTCGACTTCGACGGTGAGCGTGCCCGCGAGCTCGAAGAAGTGGGCCTCGTGCAGCACGTGGTGGCGGCCGAAGCCTGCCATGGCGCGAAAGGCCGAGCCGCCACGGATACCGAAGCGGTTAGCCTCCTCGAGCAGCCATTCCCACACCGGCCGCCCGCGATAGCGCTGCCCCTCGTGCACGTAGAACCTGAGAAACGAGCCTTGCATCGCTGGTGCTCCTGACGCGGTGATCTAGCTCTTCACCCAGACGACGGTGCCGATGCCGGCGAGCGTCATGAGGAGCGAGCCGCCGAGATGGGCGGCGGCGGCGGCCAGCGCCCAGGCGCCGCGACCCTGCTGCAGAAGCGTCACGACCTCGGCGGAGAAGGTCGAGAAGGTGGTGAGCCCGCCGCAGAATCCCGTGATCACGAGCAAACGCCATTCCGGCGCGATGGCGCTGTAGGTCGCGAAGAAGGCCACCGCGACGCCGACCACATAACCCCCGATGAGATTGGCC
>JASHQW010000097.1 GCA_030038875.1 Gammaproteobacteria bacterium
GCTGGTGGGTGCGCGTGGCAATGCCGAGGGCCTGCGCGGCGAAGTAGGCGCGCTGGAACATCGGCCAACTCTCGGCCTTGTTGAACGCGGCGGGCAGATAGGCGAGCTGCGCGTTCGGCGGCAGGCCCTTTTTCAGGAGCTCCATGGTCGGCTGGAAGGCGTTGCAGGCCGGACAGCCGTAGGAGAACACCTCGAGCACCTCGATCTTGCCGGGAGCGACGTTGGGGCGCTGCGGCTGCGCGAGCACGACGTAGTCGCGGCCCTCGGTCCAGGCCGGCGCGGCCTCGGCACGCAAGGTGGTGAGCGCCGCCAGCAGTGAGAAGAGCAATCCGCGGTAGGTTTTCATGACGTGATCCGGTGGAGTCCTGCGGCTAGTAGATGGCGATCTCGCTGCGGCCCGCCGAGTCGCGCGCGCCGCGGTACATGCCCTCGCTGCTGAAGTCCATGACGATGTGCCCGTCGCGGTCGACTCCGATCAGGCCGCCGTCGCCACCGAGACTGCGCAGGATATCGTGCAGCAGCTCACGCACCGCGAGCTCGAGGGTGAGGCCCCGATACTCGACCGCCGCGCACACGTGGTGCGCGGCCACGGCACGGATGAAGTATTCCCCGTGGCCGGTGGCCGATACCGCGCAGACGCCGTTCTTGGCGTAGGTGCCGGCGCCGATGATGGGCGAGTCGCCGACGCGCCCGGGGCGCTTGTTGGTGAGCCCGCCGGTGGAGGTGGCGGCCGCGAGATTGCCGTCGCGGTCGCGCGCCACCGCGCCGACCGTGCCGTGCGTGGGGGGCACCAGATCCGACACGTGCTCGCCACGCTGCTCGTGCTCGAGCTGGCTGAGGCGCTCCGGGGTGCGGAAGTAGAGGTTGGGCACGAGGCCGAAGCCTTCCTCGAGCGCGAATTCCTCGGCGCCGCCCCCGACCAGCAGCACGTGGCGCGACTTCTCCATCACCCGGCGCGCGAGCTCCACGGGGTTTTTGACGTGGCGCACGCAGGCGACCGCGCCGGCGCGCTGCTGGCGGCCGTCCATAATGGCGGCGTCGAGCTCGGCGGCGCCCTCGCGGGTGAGCGCCGCGCCGCGCCCGGCGTTGAACGAGGGGTCGTCCTCGAGGATGCGTACCGCGGCCGTCACCGCGTCGAGACTCGAGCCGCCGCGCTCGAGCACCGCGTAGCCGCCCGCGAGCGCCGCCTCGAGGCCGGCGCGGTAGCGCTGCTCACGCTCGGGTGAGAGCGTCGCGCGCGGCACCGCGCCCGCGCCGCCGTGAATGGCGATGGCGTACATCCCGACTCCTCCGGCCGTCAGTTGGCGTCGCGGTACATGGCGATTTCGCGGTGCCCGCGCGAATCGCGCACCCCGCGGTGCATTCCGGGGCTGTTGAAATCCATGGCGTAGTTGCCGTCGCGATCGAGCGCGACCACCCCGCCCTCGCCGCCGGTGCGCTTGAGCTTGTCGTGCATCATGGTGTCGACCGCCTGCGCGAGCGACAGGTGCTGGTACTTCACCATGGCGCAGATGTCATAGGCGACCACCTGGCGGATGTAGAACTCGCCCTGGCCGGTGCCGGACACCGCGCAGGACTCGCTGGCGTAGGTGCCCGCGCCGATGAGCGGCGTATCGCCCACGCGCCCGTAGAGCTTGTTGGTGATCCCGCCGGTCGAGGTGCCGGCGGCGAGACGGCCCTGGGCGTCGAGCGCCACGGCGCCGACCGTCCCCATGCCCTTGGGGGCCTGCGGCCTGATCGGCAGCGGCGCGGTCGGCGCCCGCGAGGCCGCGCTGCGCTTCGCCTCCTCGAGCTCGCGCACCCGCTCCGGAGTGATGAAGTAGCTCGCGGGCACGAGCACCACGCCCTGCTCGAGCGCGAACTCCTCGGCGCCCGGACCGACGAGCAGCACGTGCGGCGACCTGTCCATGACGAGCCGCGCCAGATCGATCGGGTTCTTCACGTGGTGCACCTCGGCCACCGCCCCGGCACGGCCCTCCGCGCCGTCCATGATGGCCGCGTCGAGCTCGCACATCCCGTCGTGGTTGAGCACCGCGCCACGGCCGGCATTGAACTGCGGGTCGTCCTCCATGGTGCGGATCGCGGCCCCCACCGCATCGAGGCTCGAGCCGCCGCGCTCGAGGACCGCGTAGCCTGCGTCCAGCGCCGCCGAGAGGCCCGCGCGGAAGGACGCCTCGCGCTCCGCCGTCATGTGCGCGCGCTCGATGACGCCGGCGCCGCCGTGGATGACGATGACGATCGGGTGCTCGGCGGCCGGCAGCGGCGCGGCACGCAGCAGCGCCGCGGCGGCGGTGAGAGCCAGGCTGGCGAGCAGGCGGGCGTGCGGGCGCGACATGATCTTCCCCAAAGCGGCTATGATCGAAGAAGCTTACGCGGCACGTGCGTACCGCGGCCCTTTCCGAACGTTCCTGCAGCGGATCTTAAAGTGAAAGCCGCCACGTCGCAGCGGATACGCAGCATCCTGGTCGCCAACCGGGGCGAGATCGCCATCCGCGTCATGCGGGCGGCGAACGAGCTCGGGGTGCGCACCGTCGCGATCTACTCGCAGGAGGATCGCTTCTCGCTTCACCGCACCAAGGCGGACGAGGCGTACCTGGTCGGGCGGCACAGGAAGCCCGTGGAGGCCTACCTCGACATCGCGGATGTCCTGAGGATCGCGCGCGAGGCGCAGGTGGACGCCATCCACCCGGGCTACGGCCTGCTCTCCGAGAACCCCGAGCTCTCGCGCGCCTGTGCCGCGGCCGGCATCCTCTTCATCGGGCCCGAGCCCGAGACCATGGAGACGCTCGGCAACAAGATCACGGCGCGTGCGCTGGCGGTTTCGGCCGGCGTCGCGGTGATGCCGGCCACGGGGCCGCTGCCCGCGGACTTCGCCGAGTGCGCGCGCCGCGCACGCGGCATCGGCTACCCGGTGATGGTCAAGGCGAGCTGGGGCGGCGGCGGCCGCGGCACGCGCGCGGTGGAAGACGAGGCGCAGCTTCGCGAGCTGCTGCCGCTCGCACGGCGCGAGGCGCTCGCCGCCTTCGGCAACGACGAGGTGTATCTCGAGAAGCTCGTGCGCCGTGCGCGCCATGTCGAGGTGCAGATCCTCGGCGACGCCTACGGCAACCTCGTGCACCTCTATGAGCGCGACTGCAGCATGCAGCGGCGCAACCAGAAAGTGGTGGAGCGCGCGCCGGCGGTGTTCCTCACCGAGGCACAGCGCGCCGAGCTCACCGCGGCGGCGCTCGCCATCGGCCGCGCGGCGCGCTACCGCAACGCGGGCACGGTCGAGTTCCTCGAGGACGCCGACTCAGGAACCTGCTACTTCATCGAGGTGAATCCGCGCATCCAGGTCGAGCACACCGTGACCGAGGAGGTCACCGGCATCGACCTCGTCAAGGCGCAGATCCGCATCGCCGGCGGGGCGCGTATCGGCACGCCCGAGAGCGGCGTGCCGGCGCAGGACGAGATCCGCGTGTCGGGCCATGCCCTCCAGTGCCGCATCACCACCGAGGACCCGGAGAACAACTTCATCCCGGATTACGGCAAGATCACCGCCTACCGCAGCCCCGCGGGCTTCGGCATTCGCCTCGACGCCGGCACCGCTTATACCGGCGCGATCATCACGCGTTCCTACGATTCGCTGCTGGTCAAGGTGACGGCGTGGGCGCCGACGGCCGAGGAGACCATCGCGCGCATGCACCGGGCGCTGTGGGAGTTCCGCATCCGCGGCGTAGTCACGAACCTGCGCTTCCTCGACCAGCTGATCACCCACCCGCGCTTCGCTCACGCCGAGTACAACACGCGCTTCATCGACGAGACGCCGGAGCTCTACCGCTGGCCCCTGAAGCGCGACCGCGCCACACGGCTCCTGAGCGGCATCGGCGCCACCATCGTCAACGGCAACAGGGAAGTTCAGGGCCGCCCGCGCCCGGCGCACTTCGCCCTGCCGCAGCCGCCGCCGGGGCCGCTGCCCGCGCCGGCGCCGGGCACGAAGCAGAAGCTCGACGAGCTGGGGCCGGAGCGCTTCGCGCGCTGGATGCTCGCTGAGGAGCGCGTGCTGCTCACCGACACGGCGATGCGCGATGCGCACCAGTCGCTGCTCGCCACACGGCTGCGCAGCGCAGATCTCGTGGCCATCGCGCCCGCCTATGCGAGCCTCGCACCCGGGCTGTTCTCGCTAGAGTGCTGGGGCGGGGCGACCTTCGACGTGGCGCTGCGCTTCCTGCGCGAGGACCCCTGGGAGCGCCTCACACAGCTGCGCGAGCGTATTCCCAACATCCTGCTGCAGATGCTGCTGCGCTCGGCAAACGCGGTCGGCTACGCCAACTACCCCGACAACGTGCTGCGCTTCTTCATCGCGCGCGCCGCGGTGCGCGGCATTGACGTGTTCCGCATCTTCGACTGCCTCAACTGGGTCGAGAACATGCGTGTCGCGATCGACGCGGTGCTTGAGTCGGGAAAGCTCTGCGAAGCGGCGATCTGCTACACGGGGAACCTGAGCGACCCGCACGAGAGGAAGTACACACTCGACTACTACCTGAAGCTCGCGCGCGAGCTCAAGGCCGCAGGCACCCACGTCCTCGGCATCAAGGACATGGGGGGCCTGTGCCAGCCGCGCGCCGCGCGCACCCTGGTGAAGGCGCTCAAGGAGGAGACGGGCCTGCCGCTGCACTTCCACACCCACGACACGAGCGGTATCGGCGCGGCGAGTGTGCTGGCGGCCGTCGACGCGGGAGCGGATGCGGTCGACGGCGCGATCGATGCCCTCTCCGGGCTCACCTCGCAGCCGAACCTGGGCTCGATCGTCGAGGCGCTGCGCTTTGGGCCGCGCGCTGCGGGGCTCGATCCCGGGCACCTGCGCACCCTGTCCTCCTACTGGGAGCAGGTGCGGCGGCTGTACGTCGCCTTCGAGAGCGACGTGCGCGCCGGGGCCTCCGAAGTCTACGTGCACGGCATGCCGGGCGGCCAGTACACCAACCTGCGCGAGCAGGCGCGTGCGCTCGGTATCAGCGAGGCGCGCTGGCCGGAGGTGGCCCGCGCCTATGCCGAGGTCAACCTGGCCTGCGGCGACATCATCAAGGTGACCCCGACCTCCAAGGCGGTGGGCGATCTCGCGCTCGTCATGGTCACCGCGGGCCTGACGAGGGAGCAGCTGCTCGATCCCGACGTCGAGGTTGCGTTCCCGGAGTCGGTCGTGCAGCTCTTCCGCGGCGAGCTCGGCCAGCCCTACGGCGGCTTCCCGGCGGCGCTGCAGCGCAAAGTGCTGAAGGATGCGGCGCCCCTCGCCGGGCGGCCGGGCGCGCGGCTGCCGCCCGTGGACCTTGAGGCCGAGCGCACCCGGCTCGCGGAGCAGCTGCCCGGCCCCGTGAGCGACGAGGACCTCGCCTCTTATCTCATGTATCCACGCGTATGGCAGGACTACGCGCGCGAGCGGCGGCAGCACGGCGACCTCAGCCTCCTGCCGACGCCGGTGTTCTTCTACGGCATGCAGCCCGGAGACGAGATCAGCATCGACCTCGAGCGCGGCAAGACGCTCATCGTGCGCTACGTCGCGACCAGCGAGGCGCACGAGGATGGCACGCGCACGGTGTTCTTCGAGCTGAACGGTCAGCCGCGCTCGGTGCGGGTGCGCGACCTCACTCAGATGGCGCAGCGGCCGCCGCGGGCCAAGGTTGAGGCCGGCAACACGCGCCACGTGGGCGCGCCGATGCCGGGCACCGTGACCACGGTCGCGGTGGCCGTCGGGTCGCGCGTCACGCGCGGCGACCTGCTGCTGACGCTCGAGGCGATGAAGATGGAGACCGCGGTGCGCGCCGAGAGCGAAGGCGAGGTGGCCGAGGTACTGGTGAAGCCGGGCGAGGCGGTCGACCTCAAGGACCTGCTGATGGTGCTGCGCTGAAGGCGGGCACGCTGTGACGCCGCTCACGATTGCGCGCTTGTCGGCGCTTGGCGTCATCGGCTGGTGCCAACACCCTT
>JASHQW010000098.1 GCA_030038875.1 Gammaproteobacteria bacterium
CCCGCCGACGGGATCGAAGATCACATCAGCCCCCTTGCCGGCAGTGAGATCGGTCACTTGCTTCTTCAGGTCCTCGGCAGCGTAGTCGACGGTCTCGTCGGCGCCGTGCTCGCGGCATACGCCAAGTTTCTGGGCCGAAGAAGCCGCGGCGATGATCCGCGCGCCGAGGGCCTTGCCGATCTCGATGGCAGCGATGCCCACGCCACCGGATGCACCAAGGACCAGCAGCGCCTCGCCCTGCTTGAGAGCGCCGCGGTCCGTGAGGGCGTGATAGGCCGTCCCGTAGGTCAGAAGGAAGGCAGATCCGATCGCGAAATCGACACCCTCGGGCAATGGGGTCAAGGCGGCAGCGTCCGCCTGCACCTTTTCCGCGAAGGCGCCTGATGCGGTGACGGCAATCACCCGATCGCCCGGTTTGACCTGCTTGACTCCGTCGCCGACGCTTTCGACCACACCGGCGCACTCACTGCCGGGTACAAAGGGAAGCGCCGGCGTGAACTGGTACTTGTTCTGAATGATGAGCGCATCCGGGAAATTGACCCCGGCAGCATGCACACGGACTACCGCCTGCCCGGGTCCGGCCACAGGATCGGTCAGGTCCTCCACGACCAGAGTCTCCGGTAATCCCCACGCCTTGCAGACGAGAGCCTTCATGCGGTACCCCTGAATTCACAGCGCATAACCCTGACTCGGGGCGATCTCGAAGCAGTTGCGCGACGATAGGTTATAGCTCGTCGAGACAGGGAATGCATTCCCGGCGTTGGCGGAGCGCAGAAATGAGACGCCCCGGCCGCGCTCAGCGCCGACCGGGCCGAGTTACTTGGCCCTGGCTCTACTGTGCGGCCCTGACCACCGCGTTGATGAACGGCAGCCCGTTCGGCGTCCCCAGTCCCGTGACGTCGTCCCAGCCCGGGCCCGTCGCGAGCGACGAGTCGGTGCCGAACGTAAACACGTCCCAGCGCGTCGACGACGGACTGTTATAGAGCGCGCTCACGTACAAGACGGTCCCATCGAGCGGCGCCGCGAGCGTCGCCGCGCTCTCGAAGGTCGGCGCAGCCGGTGGGTTCACGATGATGCCCTGCACGTTAGTGAGGGTGTCGAACGGAGTCAGGTTGACGTCGATGATGGCGTTGCCCTGCAGCTCATAGAGGAGTGGCGCCGCCTGGCCGAGTGAGCCCCCGCCCGCGAGCGCGTTCGCCTGATTGGCGATCGACCAGACGGCCGAGAACATCGGGGCCGAAAGGCTGGTGCCGCCGAAGACCTCCACGAACTGCTGATCTCCCGGCACGCTGTCCGGGGTCACGATGAGCTCGATGCCGGTCTGCGGATCGGCATTCATCGCGATGTCGGGCAGCAGGCGGAACTTGCCCGGCAGATGCTTCTGGAAACGCGGCTTCGCGTAGACGCTGCTTACACCGCCCCCCGCGCCTTCCTGGAAGCCGAAGCCGAGCGGCGGGATAACCGGCGGGTTCGGCGTCGGATCCGCGATGCGCGTGAAGTTCAGGCCCCAGCCGGTCTGCAGCTTGATGTGGTCCTTGGAGTCGAGGAAGGTGCTGGTGCCCCCCACCGCGGTCGCATAGGGCGAGTCGGCGTTGGTATCGACGGAGACTGAGTCGATCCCGTAGTTGGTGTTGTCGAAGGCCAGGTTGTCGCCGTTGTCCCCGGTGGAGACATCGAGGGAGATGCCGAGTGCCGCGGCGATCTCGGCGAGGCCGTTCTCGACCGTAAGCTCGGACGGCAGGAGCTCGACCAGCGCGATCTCCTGAATGCCGAAGCTGTTCGAGATCACGTTGCCGAGGAGATTCTCGATAGCGTACAGATCGGCGATGTCGAGATTCGTGAAGGTGTTATCCGCCGACAGCACTAGCGCGATGCCGGCTCCGGGCGCGATCGAGTGGGCCGACTCCACATCCAGCGTCGTCTCGAACTGCCAGTTGCCGGCGATGCAGCCGTTGGTGCTCGTGCACGTGGCGGAGCCGTTGGGTAAATAAATCGCGAAGTTGGCCGACGTGAACGCCGGCAACCCGTTGAGCGAGTTGAAGACGGCGGCATCCGCGACGATGGTGTTGGACCCGAAGCCATCGACGATGACGACGGTCTGCCCCGCCCCATCGAGTCCCTGGGCGTAGGCCGGATTCAGCCCGTAGGCGGTCTGCAGCTCTGCGGCGTCGTAGCCGCAGGGAGCGAGCGTGCCGAGCTGGGTGTTGGTGATCGGGGCGCCGTAGACGTTACCGAAGTAGGTCGCGCTCGGCGTGCCGCCATTGGTCGTGAAGGTCTCGAGCTCGGGGGGCAGCAGGCAATTGGCGCTGAAGAAAAGGCCATTCGGGCCCGCGCCCGCCGCGACCGGCAGGCCGTCGAAGGCCTTGCCGGATTCGAGGTCGCGCGCCGGGCGCACGTGCGCGCTGTAACCGAGATCGCTCAGGCCCTGCACCGCAGCCACGATAGCGCCGGCGGCACCGGCAATCGTCGGCTCGGACGAGGGCAGGCGATGGAGCGCACCGGCCACCATGGCGCGGTTGATCTGCACCTGAAAAGCCGCCTGCACGTCCGCCACCCGACCCTGCGCCGTCACGTAGTGGTTCAGCTTGTCGGTCGCAGTGACGTGCAGATTATGGGCGGCGAGGAAGTCCTCGACCGTCTTCGCATCCGCGGCAGTCGGCGCGAACTGCGCCTGGTACTGGGCGAGCGTCAGGAACTGGTGGTAGCTGGGCGAGCTCTTGTCATACATGTCCTGCACCAGGGCATCGAGCTGCTGCTTGTTCTGCAGGTTCAGCCACACCGTGACCGAGATCTGCACACCCAGATCCTCCGGCCCCATGCTCTTCACCCCGGCGGGCATTGCGGCCGAGGCCGTGCCCACGGTGAGCACCAGGATCGAGAGCACACGACTCACCCACGAGAACGTTGTCGACGGTTTCATGGTTCCCTCGCGATTGTTGGCTTTGCGGCGGGATGAGAGTGAACGCGAAACCTACGCCGGCGCTGCAGCGCCCGTCAATCGCGCACGCCGCGTCAGCGTTCCCGGCGCATCAATGGAAACGGCCGCGTGGCCTCATCAGATCTATTTATACCGTCAACAACTTGCCAAGGGACGCCCGTTGCAATTTGGCGCGACGAAGCACAACCAAGCATAACTTAGTCCCGCAAAGATCCCGTTACGGCACTGCTCAACAACGCGCGGGGATCGCAATCGATTAAGGAGCATTGGCGCTACTAGTGTCCTGCAGGGGCTGTCCGAGGGTCGTGCGCTGCGAGAGCTTCCGCAGCAGTTCCAAGTCCGTAATCAGGCCCGAGGTTTCACGAATACGCTCGAGGACGCGTGACCTCAAGCTTAAGAACTCTGCAGAATGCTTCATCGCGGGATTACGCTCCCGCGGCAGCAGCACGGCATGAATCGAGTCGATGCGCCCGGGCCGCGGCGCCATGAGCACCACCCGCTCACCCAGATAGATCGCTTCGTCCACATCGTGAGTCACGAACACCACCGTGCAGCCCTCGAGTCGACATACGTGCAGGATCAGGTCATGCATGACCTCCCGGGTCTGTGCATCGAGCGCGCCAAAGGGCTCATCCATCAGCAGAATGCGGGGCCGCGTCATCAGCGCGCGGGCGATGGCGACCCGCTGCTGCATGCCACCGGAGAGCTGCGACGGGTAGGCCTGTGCCATCTGGGCGAGGCCCATGAGGCCAAGGAGCGCCTCCGCGCGACCCGAGGCGGCTTCGACATCGGCACTGGTCCGGTCGTGGGTGTGAACCGCGAGCTGGCGCGCGAACTTGATGTTGGCTTTCACGGTCAACCAGGGGTAGAGACTATAGTTCTGGAACACCATGGCGCGATCGGCCCCGGGCCCCTGCACCGGGACACCGCCCGCCTCAATCTCCCCCTCCGTGTGTTCGTCGAGCCCCGCGATGAGGCGAAGGAGCGTCGATTTGCCACAGCCGGAGGCGCCTACAAGCGTGATGAACTCCCCATCCGCCACCTCCAGCGAGACGTTCTCGAGCGCTACGACGCGTGTCCGTCCGGACGTGAAGACCTTACCTACCCCTCGACAGCTAACGGCGCTCACGACCGTCAGCTCCGCGCATGGAGGTAGGGAAAGGCGAGGCGATGGATGAGCCTGAAGGCCTGATCCATCGCCAAGCCGATGGCACCGATCAGGAGGATGCCGGCAAATATCTTATCGGTCTGGAGGAACCGCTGTGCTTTGATAATGGCGTAACCGAGACCTGAGTTTGCCGCGACGAGCTCGGCGACGACGAGGTAGGTCCACGCCCATCCCATCGTGATGCGCAGCGTATCGAGCAGCGCCGGCTTCGCGGATGGGATTATCACCTCCTCGAGCACCTCGCCCCGCGTGGCCCCGAGCGTCTGCGCCACCTCGATCTGCGCCATCGGGACTCGTCTCACGTCCTCTGCCACCATCAACACCATCTGGAAAAAGGTGCCGATGAAGATAATGGCGATCTTTGCTCCTTCGTCGATGCCGATCCAGAGCATCACCAAGGGTATAAACGCCACCGCCGGCATGTAGCGGATGAAGTCGGTCAGCGGCTCGAGGACCGCTTGCACGACACGAAATGTGCCGATGAAAAGACCCAGCGGCAGAGCAACCAATGCCGACAGCGCCCAGCCGGCGATGACTCTGAAGCAGCTGATGCCGACATCCGTCAGCAGGTCATCGTCCTGGAACCAAGTGGCGATTCGGTGAACTACATCGTAGGGGCCGGGAAGGAAGACCCGATTCACGGAGCCGAGCGCTGTCAGCGCCGTCCAGAGGCTCAAGGGCACCGCCAGTCCCACTGCGGCGAGTATCCAGTAGCTGCGCTGGCTCAGCCACCCGCGGATCTTCCACACACTTGACCTGCGACCATGCTGGCTCGAGCGCCTGCCCGCGGCCTCGCGACCCGAGGTGCCATTCAAGGCTTCAGGGGCGCACTCAGCGTCCTCCCCCTGTCGCAAGAGCGGCATCGAGGAGCGAGCGGTCGACGGCCTTGGCCGCATCGGGGTGACCGTCGATGAGCTTGTTGGAGAGGAGGAAGGCGGCGATAGTGGGTGCGACATTGACCAACCCCTTGGGACTTTTGACATCGAACGCCTCTTCATTCGCGACTGCATCGAAGAAGCGCGTACCGGGGAGGAACACCCGGTACTGTTCCGGCGAGAGACTCACCACTTTTGCCATGATCGCGACGGCGCGATCGGGCTGTGTGCGGATGAACGACACGGTATCGAACCACGCGCGGATCATGGCGATGAAATCCCTGCGCCGCGCCTCGATTGACTTCGCCTGGGCCACCAGCAAATCCGGTATGAGTCCGGGCATCTCTTTGGACGTGAAGAGGGCTCGCCCCTTGCCGCTTTGTTCGATCTGACTGATCCAGGGATTCCAGACCACAGCGGCATCGACGCGGCCGCTCATGAAGGCCGCGGCCGCATCCCCGGCGGACAGATTGACGACATTCACGTCTTTGGGGGTGAGGCCGTTCCGGGACAGCGCGGTGTAGAGCACGAAGTGCGAGATGCTGTACTGCTCGAGCGCGACTTTGTGACCCCGGAGGTCCGCGAAATTCTTGATCGCAGGGCCCACCATCACTGCGTCATTGCCCGCGGAGTTGTCGTTCACCAGAATCACCTTGAGTGGTACGCCCTTGGCCAGCGGGCCAAGCGTGTCGGACCAGGTCTGACTGTTGGCATCGAGCTGCCCCGTGGAGAGGGCGGCAATCGAATCGCTGTAGTTGGCGAACCACACGAGCCTGACTTCAGCACCGTACTTCTTGAAGTACCCCTGATCCTGAGCGACGTACCAGGCCACCCAGCCGGTCCAGTCCGAGACGCCTACTTTGATTTCGGCATGCGCGGCGTGGCTCAGCGCCAGTGACAGGAGCGTTACCAGGAGGCGACAGGATGTGGAGGCGACTTTCATACGGATAAACCTCGCGTCCGGCCCAGATATGCGCGCCAGCCGCCATCAGCGGTGATGTCAGGGGCACCCTCCAGTGCGCGGGGCTCGCAAACGAACCCGCGGACACTCGTGCCGTCTTCCAGCGTCACGGCCCCGATGGCGAGCGGCGGAGAAACCTCACTCACGAAACTGCCGAAGTCAGATACCTCAAGCTCATAAACCTCGACCTCGATCGAGCGGCCGCCCTCACCGCAATGGACTAGCGCGGGCTTGGGCGGTCTCTCTGCGATCAGCGCAAACAACCGGTAAAGCGGTGCGGTACGCGTGCGCCGCACCAGCCGCGCGGCGCGCGCGCTCAACTGTGAGTGGAGCGGCATTCCGGATAGGTGCGCCCCGACGACTGCCAGTGGCACGCGGCGGGGATTCGGCCGAAGGTCGAGTTCCGGGATGGCGTACTCTCCCGGCACGTGCGCATAGCGCGCCGCGAGCTCGAGCAGCCTCACGTCCGCCCAGGCCGGGCCGATGAGACTTAGCCCAACGGCCGTGCGGTTCTCTCGGAAGCCTGCCGGTACCGAGACCGCACACATGTCAAGCAGATTCACGAAGTTGGTAAAGCGACCTAAGTTCGTGTTGAGCTCGTAAGGCTCGGCCACCACTTCCGCGCGTCGATAGATCGTCGGGGTTGTCGGCAGCGCGAGGGCATCGAGACGCTCCCATAATGCTTCGGCCGACCGGGCGTATCCCTGAAGTGCGTGGAGCCCGCGAAAGGTATCAACCCCCGAGACACCGTAGCCCGCCTGAACGATGCTGCGGACGACGGGATGAATGGCGGTCGGGTTCGTCGCAAGAAGCGATTCAAGAGCGACCGTCCGCTCGGCGACCCAGGGACCTCCGTACAGCAGCCGGGCCGCGGCGAGGAGCGGCGCCACATCGATCTCGACGACGCTCGCGCCGACCGCGCGTAAGCGCTCGATCGCGGCGCGGTACGCCCGTTCATCCCCCGGGGGGAGGCACGCAAGCTCTCCGGCGAAGGGCACTCCCACATGCAAGGTTGCGCCGAGCGTAGGGGCCGCTGGCGGTGCGCGCCGCGCATAGGGGTCTTCGGGGTCAAAGTGTGCAAGGACAGAGTCGACAAGCGCCGCATCTTCCGCGTTTGTGGTCAGTGCGCTGATGCAGTCGAGGCTGCGGCACGCGGGTACCAGACCCTGCGAGCTCCAGCGGCCGCGCGTGGGTTTGAAGCCCACCAGGTGGTTGAACGCGGCGGGCACGCGCCCGGAGCCCGCGGTGTCCGAACCGAGCGCCAATGGCACGACACCGGCCGCCACCAAAACTGCAGAGCCCGAGCTCGATCCGCCGCTCACGTAATCTCGATTGAAGACGCAGCCTAAGCTCCCGTAAGGCGTGCGTGTCCCGACGAGGCCGGTGGCGAATTGATCGAG
>JASHQW010000015.1 GCA_030038875.1 Gammaproteobacteria bacterium
TCGCCGGAGCCGACCTTGATGACCTCGGCGCAGGCGGTGCCCTCGGGATAGGGCAGATCCGAGTCCGTGACCAGCGCGCGACGCAGCGGGATGGAATACATGACTCCGAGGATGCCGCCGGTGGCGCAGATCGCTACTGACTGCCAATAGGGAAAGCCGCCCCACCAGCCGATCATGATGAAGCCCGGGAGCACGAAGATGATGGAGGAGAGCGTGCCGGCGGTGGAAGCCACCGTCTGCACGATGTTGTTCTCCTGAGCGGTGGTGTTGCCGAGCCAGCGCAGCAGCGCCATGGAGATCACCACCGCCGGGATCGAGGTGGAGAAGGTGAGCCCGGCCTTCAGACCGAAGTAGACGTTCGCGGCGGTAAACACCACGGTGAGGAGCACGCCGAGGACGAGTCCCCGCAGGGTGAGCTCCGCGCGCGACTCAGTGATCATGCAGTGACCCCCGAAGTTGTTGCTGTTGTAAGCGGCAGGGTGGCTACCGCTGCTGCGGCCATCTTAGCCTCGCGGTCGACGCGCGCGCTATGCTTGCCGCCTCCGCTGCATCGCTGGAGTCGCAGGCCATGCTCAAGGTGCTCATCTTTCTGGTGGTCGTCGCCGTGCTCGGCCTCGTGGGCTTCACCTGGGTGACGCTGCACTGGTCGTACTCGGAAGGCGAGCGCGCCGGCTACGTGCAGAAGCTCTCGAAGAAGGGCTTCATCTGCAAGACCTGGGAAGGCGAGATGGCCATGGTGACCATGCCGGGAACCGTGGCGGAGAAATTCCTCTTCACCGTGCCGAGCGACTCGGTCGCCGCGAAGCTCAACGCCAACGTCGGCAAGCGCATGGCGCTGCACTACCAGCAGCACAAGTGGATCCCGAGCTCGTGCTTCGGCGAGACCGAGTATTTCATCACCGACGTGCGCGTCATGGAGTGACGCCGGCCGGCGCGGCTACTTCACGCCCGCCATCAGGCGCTTCACGAGCGGCGTGAGCGCGAGCATCACGACGCCGGCGATGGCGCCGTACCAGAAGATCCTGAGGAACAGCGCCGGCAGCGACTCGAGGTGACTCGCGTCGTACTGGCCGGTCAGCTGGCCGGCGAGGTTGCCCCCGAGGGCCAGCGACAGGAACCACATGCCCATCGCCTGGCCGACGAAGCGCGGCGGCACGAGCTTGCTCATGTTGGAGAGCCCCACGGGCGACAGGCACATCTCCCCGCAGACGTGCAGGAAGTAGGTGCAGACGAGCCAGGTGGGCAGCACCAGGTGGCCCGCGAGCACGTGCTGCGCGGCGAAGTACATGACGAGAAACCCGACTCCGAGCAGCAGCAGCGCCACGCCGAACTTGGCGGTGACCGGCGGGTCGCGGTCGCGCTTGCCGAGGGCGATCCACAGCGCCGCGAACACCCCGGCGAGGATGATCACGAAGAGTGAGTTCAAGGCCTGCAGCATCCCGGGCGGCGCGTTCCAGCCGAGGATGTGCATGTCCGTGTAACGGGCGGCGAACAGGTTGAAGGACGCGCCCTGCTGAAAGTAGCCGGCCCAGAAGGTCACCGAGCCGAGGAACAGCGCCACCATCACCAGCACCCGCTGGCGCTCGGTGCCCGAGAGGCCCGCGAAGAACAGCAGGTACGCGAAATACGCCACCGCGAGCAGCGCGAACGCCCAGGACGCGAAGGAGGCGAGCAGCGCGCCGTCGATGCGCACCACGCCGCTGACGGCGAGCAGCACGACGGCGGCCAGCAGCACGAAGAGCGCCACGATCGGGGTCCATGAGGCGCGTTGCCCGGGCGCGACCG
Organism: Gammaproteobacteria bacterium; assembly: GCA_030038875.1. Lineage (GTDB taxonomy): Bacteria > Pseudomonadota > Gammaproteobacteria > Steroidobacterales > Steroidobacteraceae > 13-2-20CM-66-19. The sequence continues at coordinate 1,786 of JASHQW010000015.1, forward strand.
CGGTTCCCGCGCCGCCGAGAAAGCGGCGGGTCAGCAGGAACTGGCCGACGCCGAGCACCATGCCGAGCGCCGTCAGCGCGAAACCGAAGCGCCAGCCGAGAGCAGTGGCGACGAGCGGCACCACCACCGGCCCGAGAAACCCGCCGGTGTTGATACCCATGTAGAAGATCGAGAAGCCGGCGTCGCGCCGCGCCCCGCCCTCGGGATAGAGCGTCGCCACCAGCGCGCTCACGTTAGGCTTGAGGAGCCCGACGCCCATGGCGATCACCAGGAGGCCGACGAAGAACACCGCCGTCGTGCCGAGGGCGAGCAGCGTGTTGCCGATGGCGATCAGGATGCCGCCGGCAATCACGGCGCGCTGCGCGCCGGCCAGCCGGTCCGCAATCCAGCCGCCGAAGAGTCCGAGGAGATAGGTGCCGCCGACGTAGAGGCCGTAGATCGAGGCCGAGGACTTGTCGTCGAGACCGAGCCCGCCTTTGGCGGCCGGGGCGACCATGAAGAGGATCAGGAGCGACTGAATTCCGTAATAAGTGAAGCGCTCCCACAGCTCGGTGAGGAACAGCGTCGCGATGCCGAGCGGCTGGCCGAGAATGGTGCGGGCGGGCGCGGCCGGGGCCAGGCTGGCGTCGGCGGACTGCTTCATGTATGGCCTCGCGCCATCGCTCAACCCCCTGGCGCGCTTTCTGCGGCGCGCCTTGCGATGAGTCTGACGCACGGCCGGGCGGGGGCGCAAATGGGTGTCGCCGGCGCTCGGGCGCGGCGGGCAGCGTGCGAGGGTTTCCGCGCCGATAGTTAGGTAAGCACCTAACTATTGGTTTGAGGGACCTTGCATGAGCCTCTCCGGCGGACGCCGGGGTCGCTCGCTCGCCAGTTCAGCTCTCGCCGACCTTCTCGCCGGCCTCGGCGCTCCTCGCGCGCGAGAGGATGCGCGCCATGAGGATGCCACCCTCGTAGAGCAGGTACATCGGGATCGCGAGCGAGCATTGCGAGATCGCGTCGGGCGGGGTGAGGAGCGCGGCCAGGATGAAGATGCCGATCAGCACGTAGCCGCGATTCTTCTTGAGCTTCTCGATGCGCACGATGCCCATCACCACCAGCAGCACTACCGCGACCGGCACCTCGAAAGCGAGGCCGAAGCAGAAGAACATCGTCAGCACAAAGTCCAGGTATTGGTTGATGTCGGTCATCATCGCCACGCCCTTGGGCGTCGTGGCGGCGAAAAACTGGAACATCACCGGAAAGACGAAGTAGTAGGCGAAGGCGATGCCGACGTAGAAGAGCAGGATCGAGGAGAGCAGCAGCGGCACGGCGAAGCGCCGCTCGTGGCGGTAGAGGCCCGGCGCCACGAAGGCCCACAGCTGATAGATGATGTACGGCATCGCCGCCAGGAGGGCGACGAAGAACGACAGCTTGAAAGGCGTCGTGAACGGCGACATCACGCCGGTCGCGATCAGGTTGCTGCCCGGCGGGAGCTTCGCGAGCAGCGGCTGGGCGACGAAGGTGAAGATGTCGTTCGAATAGTAGACGCAGGGGAGGAACGCGACACCCACGGCCATCATCGAGCGCAGCAGCCGGTCCCGCAGCTCGAGGAGGTGCGAGATCAGGGAGCCTTCGGCGAGCTTTTCAGGTTCCTCGCTCATCGG
>JASHQW010000099.1 GCA_030038875.1 Gammaproteobacteria bacterium
GCACGTAGATCCGCGCGCGCGACAGGAGCGCGCTGATCACTTCGAACGAGGGGTTCTCGGTGGTCGCGCCGACGAAGGTCAGCGTGCCGTCCTCGACATACGGCAGGAAGGTGTCCTGCTGCGCCTTGTTGAAGCGATGCACCTCGTCGAGGAACAGGAGCGTCGCTCGCCCGTCGGCGGCCCGCGCCGCGCGCGCCGCGTCCACCGCGGCGCGGATGTCCTTGACCCCGGCCATCACCGCCGAGAGCGGGATGAACTGCGCGTTGGCCGTCTGCGCAATCAGACGCGCGAGCGTCGTCTTGCCGGTGCCCGGGGGCCCCCAGAGGATCAGCGAATGCAGCTGCCCGGACCTGATGCTCGTCGACAGGGGCTTGCCGGGCGCGAGCAGGTGCTGTTGTCCGATGAATTCATCGAGGCTGCGGGGCCGCATGCGATCCGCGAGCGGCCGGAGCGACTCGGCCACGGCGGCGCTCATTTGCGCGGCGTTCCGATCACGTCGGCGCCTTTGGGGGGCGTGAAGCTCACCTCGGCGGCGCTTACCCGCACGTTGCGCTCGACCTTGTCGAACATCACGGTCGCGGTCTGGTCGAGCTTGTCCTCGAGGATCATCCGCTTCAGCTCGCCCTTGTCGAAGCCGAACAGGGCCTCGCGAAAGTCGGCCTCTGCGCCGTGCGGCTCCACCAGCACCCACTCGAGCCCGAGGCGCTCGCCGGCCGGCGTAATGGTGAAGTTCTTGCGAACGTCGACCGCGCCCGACAGCAGCAACGCGGGTGTCGCCGACAGCGCGGCGTCGACCGGCTTCACGGTCACCTGCTCGAGGTCGCGATCGAAGAACCAGAGATTGCGCCCGTCACACACCATCAGCTGGCCCGCGCCGCCGCTGCCGCCGCTGCCGGCCTGCGGATGGATCTCCCAGCTGAATTTCCCCGGACGCTGCACGATGATCGTCCCGGTCGCGCGATCGATCTCCCGGCCCTGGCTGTCGGCGAGCGTCTGCAGGAAGCTCGCGCGCAGAGTCTTCAGGTGCTCGAGGTACGCATCGAGCTCCGTCGGTTGCGACTGCGCAGTCTGGGACTGCGCGGGCTGAGCTTGCGCCGGCGTGGCGGGTGCAGGCGTCACCGGCTCGCTTGCCGCACTCGCGCCCGCGGGTGTCAGCGCGAGCGCCAATGCGAAGCCAAGAGCGTGGATCGGTCTTGTCACCGAACTCAGTCCTCCGCTGGCGCCGGCGCCAGCACGTCCCGCGCCCCGTTGGCCTGCAGCGGCCCCACCAGACCCGCGAGCTCCATCGCCTCGAGCAGCCGCGCCGCGCGGTTGTAGCCGATCTTGAGTCGCCGCTGCACGTAGGAAATCGACGGCTTGCGCTCGGTCGTCACGATGCGCACCGCCTCGTCGTAGAGCGGATCCTGCTCGGCGTCGCCCTCGCCGCCGCCGGCATCGCCCTCGCCCTCCTCCCCCGAGATCCCCGGTACCGGTCCGCGTGGCCCGGACAGCACCTCATCGATGTAGTTCGGCGGCAGGGGCGTCTTCAGCGCGTCCACCACCCGGTGCACCTCGGCATCCGACACGAACGCGCCGTGCACGCGCGTCGGCATCGAGGTGCCCGGCGGCAGGTACAGCATGTCGCCGTGTCCGAGGAGCGTCTCCGCGCCCATCTGATCGAGGATGGTGCGGGAATCGACCCGCGCCGAGACCTGGAAGGCAATGCGGCAGGGAATGTTGGCCTTGATGAGACCGGTGATCACGTCCACCGACGGCCGCTGGGTCGCGAGCACCAGGTGGATTCCCGAGGCGCGCGCCTTCTGCGCCAGGCGCGTAATGAGCTCCTCGACCTTCTTGCCGACGATCATCATGAGATCGGCGAACTCGTCGATGAACACCACGATATAAGGCAGCGGTGTCAGATCCGGGATCTGCGTCTGGTCGATGGTCGGATCGTTGGCGGCGCGCGCCGTCATCACCGGGTCGCGGATCGGCTTGCCGGCATCGATTGCATCCTTCACGCGGCGGTTGAAGCCGGCGATGTTGCGCACCCCGAGCGCCGCCATCAGCTGATGCCGCCGGTCCATCTCCACGACCGACCAGCGCAACGCGTTCGAGGCCTGCTTCATGTCGGTGACCACCGGCGCCAGCAGGTGCGGGATGCCCTCGTAGACCGAGAGCTCGAGCATCTTCGGGTCGATCATGATGAGCCGCACATGCTCGGCGGTGGACTTATAAAGGAGCGACAACACCATGGCGTTGAGCGCCACCGACTTGCCGGAGCCGGTGGTGCCCGCTATCAGAAGGTGCGGCATGCGGGTGAGGTCGGCGACCACCGGCTGGCCGCCGATGTCCTTGCCGAGCGCCAGGGCCAGCGGCGAGTGCATCTCGTCGTAGGCGCGCGAGCGGATGATCTCCCCGAGCGTGACGACCTCGCGCTTCTCGTTGGCGATCTCGAGCCCCATGACGCTCTTGCCCGGAATCACTTCCACGACGCGGACCGACAGCACCGACAGCGCCCGCGCCAGATCCTTGGAAAGCGCCGTGATCTGGCTCGCCTTGACCCCCGGGGCC
>JASHQW010000100.1 GCA_030038875.1 Gammaproteobacteria bacterium
GGTCTTCAACCGCATGTACGCGCTTTATCCGGGCCACCGTGCCACCGGCGACGTGCGGCTGGACGGCGAGGACATCCTTGCCGCCTCGGTGGACGTGGCGGCGCTCCGCTACCGGGTCGGGATGCTGTTTCAGAAGCCGACGCCTTTCCCGATGTCGATCTTCGACAACGTCGCCTTCGGACTGCGGCTGGCGCGGCGCATCTCCCACAGCGAGCTCGCCGACCGCGTCGAGGAAGCGCTGCGCGATGCGGCCATGTGGGAAGAGGTGAAGGACAAGCTGCACGAGGACGGCCGCGGCCTCTCGGGCGGCCAGCAGCAGCGCCTGTGCATCGCCCGTACCCTGGCGGTGCGGCCCGAGGTTATCCTGTTCGACGAGCCGACCGCGGCGCTCGACCCCATCTCGACGCTGCGCATCGAGGAGACGCTGCAGTCGCTGCGCGAGAAGTACTGCATCGCCATCGTGACCCACAACCTGCAGCAGGCCGCGCGCGTGTCGAACTTCACCGCCTTCATGTACCTCGGCGAGCTGGTGGAGATGGGCCCGACGGACCAGCTGTTCACGGCTCCGAAGCACCGCCGTACCGATGACTACGTGACCGGAAGATTTGGCTGAACCCATGAGCGAGCCGCCCAAGGAAGACCTGCAAGCGCCCGAGACGGCCGGCGCCGCACCCGTGGCCGCCCGCGGCAACGGTGCGGCGGGAGCGGCCGGCACCTCACCGGACGGCGGCAACGGCTCCGCCGGCAAGCCGGTGATCAACCCGAGCGTCGCAGGCGCTCCCGAGCCGCCCCAGCGCCACCTCGGCGAGAGCGGCCTCAACTTGAAGCCGAGTGGCCGAGTACATGTTGCGGTGTCCACCGCGCCGAGCGCGCACGCCATCGAGCCGCAGGCCGCCCTCGAGCCTCCGGTGTTCTCGTGCCGCGACGTGAACGTCTACTACCACGGCAAGCAGGCTCTGAAGAACGTGAGCATCGACGTCGCGCGCCGCCAGGTCCTCGCCATGATCGGCCCGTCCGGATGCGGCAAGTCGACGTTCCTGCGCTGCCTGAATCGCATGAACGACACGATTCCCGGAGCGCGGGTCACCGGCAGCATCACGCTCGACGGCAGCGACATTCATGACGAGCGCCGCGACGTGGTGCAGCTGCGGGCCCGCGTCGGCATGGTGTTCCAGAAGCCGAATCCCTTCCCGAAATCGATCTACGATAACGTCGCCTACGGGCCGCGCATCCACGGGCTCGCCCGCAGCCGCGCCCACCTCGACGACATCGTCTGCACGAGCCTGACGCGTGCGGGCCTCTGGGATGAGGTGAAGGACCGGCTCGGGAGTCCCGGGACGGGCCTCTCCGGCGGCCAGCAACAGCGCCTCTGTATCGCGCGCACGATCGCGGTGCAGCCGGAGGTCATTCTCATGGACGAGCCCTGCTCGGCGCTCGATCCGGTGGCGACGGCGCGCATCGAGGACCTGATCGACGAGCTGCGCGAGTCCTATGCGATCGTCATCGTGACGCACTCCATGCAGCAGGCGGCGCGCGTCTCGCAGCGCACCGCCTATTTTCATCTCGGCGAGCTGATCGAGATCGGCGACACCGACCGGGTATTCACCAATCCGCGCCACCGGCTCACCGAAGACTACATCACCGGCCGCTTCGGCTAGCCCCGGAAACGACGGGGCCCGCTCGCGCGGGCCCCATCGATTCGACCTGGTCTGAGAAGCTTCAGAACTTGAAGCGCAGACCCACCGTCGTGGCGATGTTGTCCTTGTTGAGGTAGCCGTTGGCGAGACCGTCCGTCACGCCCGACCACATGCTGCCGGCGTAGACATCGAAGCGCTTTGAGAGACGGTAGTCGAACACGATCGACGCCGCGCCCTCGGTGCCGCTGCACTGCGAGTGAGAGGTGCCGTTGGCCGCGCAGGCGGCTTGATCCGCAGCCGAAGCGTAGTTGTTCTGATCGTAGGCGTAGTACGCCAGCATCACGTCGAGGTCCGGCATCAGCGAGTACTTGAGGCCCGCCCACCAGACCTCCAGCGTCTTCTGGTTGTCGTAAGCGTCGTTGGTCGTGAAGGCGAGGATGTAGCCGCCGATCGTGAGCGTGCCCGCCGCCAGCGGATTGGTCGGGTTGTTGAAGGCGATGTGCTCATAGCCTCCGTAGATCTTCAGCGGCACCGGGTCGAAGGCATACAGCGCCATCACCGCATAAGTCTGGTTATCGGAGATGGTGGCCGACAGCGAATTGCTGATCGGCCAGCATTGCGGCGTGGCCGGCGCGGCCGCCGTGCAGGTGCCGGTCTGCAGGTCCGCGACCTGCGCTGCGCTCAGCGCGGAGATCGAGACCGCGTCGTACTTCTTGAAGTAATACCCGTCGATCGAGAAGCCCGCGTAGTCGGCACCGATCTGGAACTGATAGCCGGTGTTCGTGCTGCCGCTCGAGCTGCCGAACTGGTAGAGAGCTCCGAGGTGCAGCCAGTCGTACTTGGCGTAGTACTTCAGCGACTGATCGAGCCGGCGATCCTCGGTGTCACCGCCGCCCGCGGCCGTGCCGGAAAAGCCGATGATCGAGAAGGCCTGCGCCGCTCCCATGGGGTCGTATTTGGAGATACCGTCGGCGAGCAGCGTCAGGTTGCGGCCGAAGGTGAAGCTGCCGTAGGTCGGCGAGGCGAATCCCGCCACGGCCACCCCGGAGAAGAGCTGACCGGCGACGCTGGTGTCGACACCCACGTTCTGCGAGCTGAGTGCCTTGCCGTTGTTGAGCGCCACCGATTTCAGGCCGTCGGCGAGATCGCCCGACTGCGGGTTGAAGAAGGTCTCAAAGCGGAAGATGGCGGCCCAGTCACCGACGAGCGGCTCGTTGCCCGAGATCCCGATGCGCGACTGTGACAGGTTGCTCGGGGTGAGGCCGGTCGGGGAGTCGTAGTCGTTCTTCTGAACGATCGACGCCGAGCCGGGCGGAAAGTAATCGCTGAACGGCGCGCTGTGGGTGTCGTACTGGAGGCCCAGATCGACGATGCCGTAGAGGGTGATCCCCTTCCAGGTGAGGCTGCTGTCGTCAGCCTTGGTCGCCGGCGCCGGGGTGGACGGCGCAGTCTGCGCCTGGGCCACGCCCATCGCTGCCAACGAAGCCATCAAGAGACAGGCACGGATGGATGTCATCTGCAGAATTCCTGTTGGTTTTGAAAAAGCCGACACAGCGGCCCGAACACGCCCAGGCATCGCGCGTGGGGTGTTGCGCCGCCGCAACCTAGTGAGTTCAGCACCGTCCGGCGCTCACTCTGATTCCGCCGTATGA
>JASHQW010000016.1 GCA_030038875.1 Gammaproteobacteria bacterium
GCCCGGTACCCCCTGCATCGTCGTCGACGGGCGCTACCGGATCGCCGACAGCATCCGCGCGGCCGATCAGCTCATCCCGCTGGTACGCTTTCTGGTCGCCAAGGCGAGCGCGCACTGACCGCGCGGCCGCGGAAGGCACTCGGCGGACGCGCCTCCCAGCGCGCCCACACGCGTCGCAGGTGCTGCGCCGAGCCGAAGCCGGCCCGCGCCGCGACCCGCTCGAGGTCCAGCCGGCTCTCGGTCACGAGCTGTCTGGCGAAAGCGAAGCGGATGAGCTGCACGTAGTCGAGGGGCGAGCAGCCCGCGTGCTCGGCAAACAGGCGCGCGAGGTTGCGCGTCCCGGTGCAGGCCACCGTGGCCAGCTGCACCGAGCTCCAGGCGGCGGCTGGATCGCGTGTCACCGCATCCTGCACCCGGTGCACCGCCGGGTGCAGGTGGTTGCGGTGCATGACCCAGGGCGAGAACGCGGGATCGGTGCCGGCGCGGCGCAGATACACGACCAGGCCGCGCGCGACGCCGGCCGCCACCTCGGGCCCGAGCTGCCGCGCGATCACGTGCAGCGCCAGATCGAGCCCGGCGGTGACGCCAGCGCTCGTGGTCACCGTCCCGTCCTCGACGAAGACGCGGTTCTCGAGCACGCGGGCGCGCGGCTCGACGCTTCTCAGCTCCTCGATGTGCTCGTGATGTGTGGTGCACTCGCGCCCGGCGAGGAGTCCCGCGTGGCCGGCGAGCACGCTCCCGGTGCACACGCACAGGAGCTGCGCCTGCGCGGCGGCTCCCGAGCGCAGCCAGCCGATCGCGCGCCGCGTCGCGGGCTCCTGGCTGTCGACGCTGGCGCCGGCGATGCCCGTCAGAATCAGGAGCGCGCCCGCGGGAAGCGTCGCGGGCAGCGGCTCGAGCGCCCCGAGGGTGAGTCCCGCGGCGGCCGTCAGGCTCGGCAGCGGCGCCACGAAGCGCAGCCGGTAGCTCCCCGGCACACGGCGCTCCGCGCTGCGGAACGCATCCGCCGGGCCGGCGACGTCGAGCAGCACGACGTCCGGCAGCAGTAAGAAAACCACTTCGCGCATGGCGGCCCGAATCAGCCGAGCGCGTCCGCGCTCGACACGATGCGCGCGAAGCGCCCGTCGAGCACCAGCTCGGTGCGCTCGCGGATCTCGGGTGCCGAGACCTCCCTTCCTGAGCGCGTGCGCATCGGGAAGGTGAGGGTCGCATCGGTCACGTAGCGCACGGTGAAGCCGAGGTCGGAGGCGTGGCGTGCCGTGGTCTCGCAGCATTGCTCGGTGCGGATCCCGGTGATCAGCAGCTCGCCGATGCCGCGCGCGCGCAGCCACTTCTCGAGCGTGCCGCCGCCCGCGTCGGTGCCGAAGAGCGCCGAGTGCACCTGCTTGTGGAACACCGCATCGGCATGTAGAGCGAGCTCGGGCATGGCGCGCACGAAGCCGGAGGCGGCCGTGAAGGGGTTCGCCGGGTCGTCGCCGGGCTCGCGGTGGAACACCTGCACGACCGGGATGCCGCGTTTGCGGCTGCGATCGATCAGGGACTGCACGTTGGCGAGGAACGCCGGCAGCTCATCGGCGCGAAAATACGGCCGCTGGCGGAAGGATTCCTGGACGTCGATGACAAGCAGTGCCTGTTTCATGGGGGCGGATCCTCGCTTGCAGTTTATAATTGGCAATATCGTGGAGCAGCGCCCGCGGCCGCGCCACCGGTACGGCAGACGCAGACCGGTCAGAAACGGACTTTGATCCGCCGAGCCACCAGCGGCGCCGCGCAGGAGCCTCGGACGCCGACCGGTGGCGCGGGCGCGATTCCCCCGGCGCGGGCCGGCGAGGCTAAACTAGGCGAAAGCATCGGCGGCGCGCGCGCGCCAGTCTGCGTACAACAAAAGCTCCAGGGAGAAGAAAGCCATGATGCGCTCAAAGCTCAGGATCCCGTTCCTCGCCTCGCTCACCCTGTCAGGACTTGGATCCTGCGCGCTCGCGTGGGCCGCGGACCAGCCGCCGCCCGAGATCCCGACCTGCGACAAGAAGATCGGCACGCTCGCGGTGACCGAGCCCGAGAACAAGTGGTGGCTGCAGTACAACCTCGACTCCCCCGAAGCGCTGATCAAGGTATTCGTGTCGCAGTCGAAGTGCTTCACGCTGCTCGACCGCGGCAAGGGACTCGCGGCCGCAGAGAAGGAGCGTGCGCTGGCGAGCGCCGGCGAGATGCGCGGCGGCTCGAACATCGGCAAGGGACAGATGAAGGCCGCCGACTATGTGCTGGTGCCGGACGTCGTGACCAAGAACAACAACTCCGGCGGCAGCCGCATCGGCGGCGTACTGGGTGGCATGCTGGGTGGCGTCGCGGGAGCGGTGGTCGGCGGCATCAGCTTGAAGAGCAAGACCGCCGACGTGGTGCTCACGCTCACCGACGTGCGCTCCACCGAGCAGGTGGCGCTCGAGCAGGGACATGCCAAGAAAACCGACCTCGGCTGGGGCGCCGGCGGTGGCGCCTTCTTCGGCGGCTTTGCCGCCGCAGGCGCGAGCAGCTACGCCAACACCGAGATCGGCCAGGTCGTGACCATGGCCTACCTCGACTCGTACACCAAGCTGGTGAACGACATCAAGGGAATGAGCCTCAACGCCAAGGCCGACAACGTCTCGCAGTCGGTGACCATGGCGAAGCCCGGCAAGATGTACACCGCGGCCGACATCAAGTCCCCCGTGGTGCGCGACCTCGATCCCGGCATGACGCTCTATCCGAGCGGCGACAAGAATGGGATCTGGTGGAAGGTCACGGACGAGCTGGGGAACGAGGGCTGGGTGCCGTCGACATTGTTCCAGCTGGCGAAGTAGCCGCCGTTCATTCCGGC
>JASHQW010000101.1 GCA_030038875.1 Gammaproteobacteria bacterium
GCTGGGCTATTTCGGGGCGAGCACCGGAGCGGCGGCCGCTCTGGCCGCTGCCGCCGAGACTCCCCAGGTTACTGCCGTGGTCTCACGCGGTGGCCGGCCGGACCTTGCAGGCCTCGCCCTCTCGCGGGTGCGCGCCGCGACGCTGCTCATCGTGGGCGGAAACGACACCCAGGTTCTGGCCCTCAATCAAAAAGCACTACAACAGTTGCGCTGTGAGAAAGAGCTGGCGGTCGTGCCGGGCGCGACGCACCTGTTCGTCGAGCCGGGCGCACTCGAGCAGGTGACGGCACTCGCCACGGCATGGTTTCACCGTCACGCCCACCCGCCTGGCGCGTCCGGGGGCTCCGCAGCAAGGCTCGCCTGACCGAGAGCGATCAGCGCAGCGGCGCCGACTGCAACATGACCTGCCGAGTGTCGCATCTGCCGCCTCCCGCTGGGTGAATCAAACAACGAGCACGACCTTGCCCGTGTTCCTGCGGGCCTCGATATAGGAATGCGCTTCACCCGCCTGTGCCAGGGGGAATGTCCTGTCCACATGCGGGCGCAACCACCCGGCCTTCACCCCATCCAGCAAGGCGTTCATCCACACCCCGATCTTCGGTGCCTCGTGCCACAGGTGTCCGAGATTGACCCCGAACACCGACCGGTTGCGGTTCATCAGCGCCACCGGGTTGAACCACGGCATGCCCAATCCCACTCTGAGGAGCTTCAGCGGGCCGGGCAGGCTCGATTCGGTCATCGTGGAGGCGCCAAACATGCCGAGCCTGCCGGTATGGCGCAAAGCGCGATAGCTCTTCTTCCATTCCGCCCCACCGAGCGGGTCGAGGATGAGCTCCACGCCCCGCCCTTGAGTCAGCTTCGCCACCTCGCGCGTCCAGTCGACCCTCGTGTAGTCGATCGCCTCATGGAGGCCCCGCTGCTTGAGGAAGGAATGCTTAGCTCCGCTCGCCGTGCCGTAGATCGTGGCGCCAATATGGCGGGCGATGTCGATCGCCGCCAGCCCGACGCCACTGCCGGCGTTATGGATCAGCACCGTCTCCTCGGGCTTCAGTGCGCCCATCACGACCAGCAGCTGCCAGGCGGTCAGATAGTTGACCGGGATCGCCGCCGCCTGCTCAAAGCTCAAGCCGGCGGGCTTCTCGAAGACCTGGATCTCGGGCATCGCCACGGTGTCGGCATAGCCACGAAAACGAGTGAGGGCGAAGACATCCTTGCCGATCCAGGCTGTATCCACCTGCGGGCCGACAGCATCGACTACGCCCGAGACCTCGTAGCCCACCACCGCGGGCAGCTTCGGCGCATCCGGATAGAGGCCCTTGCGGGCCAGGATATCGGCGAAGTTGATGCCGCTGGCCCTCACCCGGACGCGTACCTCGCCGGGCTGCGGTTGCACGTCGGGGGCCGCGCGCAGCTGCAAGCTTTCGGGGCCTCCGGTCGCGACGATCCAGACTTGCTTCATGGCGGGACTCGCAATCAGCTCAGAGCCGGTTGGTGAGTATTATCGGGCTTCGGATTCCGGGCGGGGGGCCGGAGAAGTCCCTGGGTGCTACGCTCTCTCGCACCCGCCCGCGGCATCCGACCCAGCGGCCGCCGTCAAGAGGGAGATCGCAGAAGTGTTCGAGGATCTCAACTACGAGGAGCTGAGACGCCGCGCCAATGCCCAGCTGCCCAGCCGAGTGGTGGCGACGCTCGAGGCTCGTGGCGAGCGTCGGTCGGTGGTTGCCGGCGAGACGATATACAGCGTCGATGACCGGCAATATCCGTTGGCGTACTCGATTTCCACCACCCTGCAGTTACGCGATCCCGACGGACTGGTCCTGGGAACCATGGAGCCCGGACAGTTCTCGGGAGAATTTGGTCTGTTGCTCGGGCAGACGGCCTTCGCCGACTGCGTCGCCGTCGCGCCCGGTGAGGTGCTGCTGGTAGCTCCCCAGACGATCGCCGAGCTGGTCCAGGTCGATCCTGAGGTCAGTGACGTTCTGCTGCCGGCGTTTGCCGCGCGACGCCTGCTGCTGATGCGGCGGCAGCAGGGCACGCTGGCGCTCGTCGGGCCTGAGCGCTCGGCACCGCTGCAGCGGCTGCTCGAGTACGCCGAGCGCAATCGCATCCCGTGCCGCTGGCTGAACCCCGCTGATGCCACCCAGAGCGAGGAGATTCGCGCACGCGGCCTTGACGGCTCCAGCGTCAAGGTCGTGATCCGGGGTCGACACGTCCTCAAGGAGCCGTCGGTCACAGAAGTGGCGCGTGCGCTCGGACTGGAGCTGGCGGGCGGCAACGGTGAGGCTGCCGATCTGATCATCGCCGGGGCCGGACCCGCCGGCTTCTCAGCGGCAGTCTACGGCGCCTCCGAGGGGCTGCGGACGATCCTCTTCGATGATGTGGCGATCGGCGGTCAATCCGCGGCCTCTTCGCGCATCGAGAACTTCCTCGGATTTCCGACCGGCGTGTCCGGCGCCGACCTGGCTTTCCGGGCGGAGTTGCAGGCGATCAAGTTCGGGGCGCGGGTTGCCGTTCCGCGCCGCGCACAGCGGCTTCAGCGCAGCGCCCGTGCAGGGTATTACGAGGTCACCCTGGATGACGGCAGCTGCCTCCTCGCACGGGCGGTGGTGATCGCGACCGGAGCCCGCTACCGCAAGCTCGGAGTACCCGAGGAGGAGCGCTTCGTCGGCGCAGGTCTCTACTATGCAGCCACCGAGCTCGAAGCCCGCAGCTGCAAAGACCAGGAGGTCGTGGTCGTCGGTGGCGGCAATTCAGCGGGCCAGGCGGCGATGTTCCTCGCCTCGCGCGCCTCATGTGTGCGGCTGGTGCACCGTGGCCGGGATCTGTCCGACAGCATGTCCCAATATCTCATCGACCGGCTGCGGCACGCCGCCAATGTCACGATCGAAACGGACTCTCGGGTCGTCGAGCTCTGCGGCGGCGACCATCTCCGCTCTGTCAGGATCCGCGACGGTCAGGGACAGGTAGCGGAGCGACCCGTCGGCGGCCTCTTCATCATGATCGGGGCGGATCCCTGCACCGACTGGCTCAAGAGCTCGGTACGGCTGGACAACCGCGGCTTCGTCCTGACCGGAGAGGATTGCGGGGCCGATGCGGCTGTTCCTTTCAATGTCTTTCAGACCAACCTGCCGGGCGTGTTCGCGGTGGGTGATGTGCGCTCGGGCTCGGTGAAGCGGGTTGCCTCCGCGGTCGGCGAGGGGTCGGTCGTGGTTCAGGCCATTCACGCCCGGCTTGCCGCCCTGCGGCAGGCCGAGTCGCGCGCCCCCGTCAGCCTCTGAGCTCAGTGTGCCGGCGCCGGGCCGCCGCCGCCCTTCCCTGCCCTGACCAGGAGCAGCAGTGGAATCAGAGCGAGGAACAGGAGGCCGAGGATCTTGAAGTCATCGAGATAGGACAACAGCGTCGCCTGCTGCACCGCCCCCTGGTAGATGCTGGCGAGCGTCGTCGAGCCATCGGGTGAGGCGCCGAGCGCTCCGCCCAGCTGGTGGGTGAAGTCGGGGTAGGCCGGGTTCAGGCCCTGCAGGTGCTCCACGATCCGGCTCTGATGAAACTGGGCGCGGCGCGTGAGCAGCGTCGAAGCGAAGGCGATGCCGATGCTGCCACCGAAGTTGCGCGCCAGGTTGATGAGCGCCGAGGCGTTGTTGGTCTTATCCGGCGAAACGTCGCGAAAGGCCATCTGGTTGATCGGCAGGAACAGGAACGGGAGCGAGGCCGCCTGCAACAGGCGCATCCACATGAGGGTCTGGAACGAGACCCCGAGATAGAGCTGGGTCATCAGCAGGAGGCTCAGGCCCCCGACGAGAAAGCCGATTCCCGCCAGCACCCGCAGGTCCACCCTGTTGATGGCGCGCCCGACCACGGGCATCAGCACGATGGTGATGAGGCCGCCGGGCGAGAGCACCATGCCGGCATCCACGGCCCGGTAGCCCATGAGCTGCTGGGCGAAGGCGGGGATCAGGAAGGTGCTGCCGAACAGCATGAAGCCGAGCATCAGCATCATCACGAAGCTGACCGCGAAGCCGGGATTACGCATCAGCTTGAGGTCCACCATCGGGTCCGAGTGATTCAGCTCCCGCCAGACGAGGAGCACGAAGCCGAGTGCGGAGGCGATGACGAGAGCCGTGATCATTGCGGAGCCGAACCAGTCATCGTCCTGGCCGCGGTCGAGCACCACCTGCAGGCACCCCAGGGCGAGCGCCACGAAGCCGAAGCCCGCCCAGTCGACCGAGCGCCGCGGACCGCGCGCCGCGGCGCCGCGCTCCTTGATGAGCGACTGCACCAGCAGCACCAGCGCCACGCCGACCGGCACGTTGATGAGGAAGATCCAGCGCCACTCGTAGTTGTCGGTGATCCAGCCGCCGAGCGTCGGCCCGATAACCGGCGCGACGACCGCGGCGATGCCATAGAACGCGCTCGCCATCCCGCGCTTCTCCACGGGGAAGCTGTCGGTGAGGATCGCCTGGCCGACCGGCTGCAGTCCGCCTCCGGTCGCGCCCTGCAGCGCCCGCATCGCGATGAGCGATGCGAGGTTGGGCGCAAGCCCGCAGAGGAACGAGCTCACCGTGAAACCCGTGATACAGACGAGGAACAGGCGCTTCCTCCCGAAGGTGTTCGCGAGCCATCCCGAGATCGGCATGATGATGGCATTCGTCACGAGATAGCTCGTGAGCACCCAGGTCGATTCATTCTGGCTCGAGGAGAGGGAACCCGCGATGTGCGGCAGCGCCACGTTGGCGATGGAGATGTCCATGATCTCCATGAAGGCCGCGAGCGCCACGACCGGCGCGATCAGCCAGGGAATGCCCGCGCGCGGCGCGGCGACATTCACGGACGCGCCTCGCGCGCCAGCCGCACGGTGCCCGGCGCGCGACCGAGGTTGGCCGTCACTATCTCGTTGATGGCGGCGTCGGCCCCGGCGTCCTGCTCGGCGTACACGTCGGTGTTGAGCGCCACCGGCCAGGCGGGCTGCCTGGAGAGCGCCGCACCGCTCTGGTCGTGCACGTCGACGTCAACGTCCGTCGACAGCCCAAGGAACAGGGGATGGCTCTCGAGCTCGCGCGGGTCGAGCCCGATGCGCACCGGCAGCCGCTGCACAATCTTGATCCAGTTGCCGGAAGCGTTCTGCGCCGGCAGCACCGCGAGCGCACTGCCGGTTCCGGGCGTGAGGCCCAGCACCCGACCGTGGTAGCGCACCCGTGAACCGTACATGTCGGCCTCGACGCTCACCGCCTGACCGATGCGTAGGCCGCGGAGCTGGTTCTCCTTGAAGTTCGCGTCGACCCACATCGACTCGACCGGCACGATGGCGAGCATCTCGGTCGCCGGAGTCACCTGCTGACCGAGCTGCACCGCGCGCCGCACGACGTAGCCGGACACGGGCGCTACCACCTTGGTTCGCGCCGCCGCGAGCCACGCGGTGCGCAGCGCCGCTTCCGCCTGCAGCACGCGCGGATGGGTCTCGGGCGTCGTGCCGGCGATCGCGGCGCGCGCGCTCTCGAGCGTCGCCTCCGCCTGCCGCACCGCGGCTTGCGCGCTGTGCACGGCGTTCTGCTCGTGCTGCAGCGTCTCCTGCGACACTCCATGCACCGCGATCAGCGGCCGGTCGCGCAGCACGTCCTCATTCGCCTGCGCCAGCTGCACCTGCTGCGTCTCGACCACCGCCGCATCGCGCGCCTCTTCCGCGAACAGCTGCCTGACGTCGCGCACGGTCTGCGCGAGATTCGCCTTGGCCTGGGCGAGCGCCACCTGGGTGTCGCGCGGATCGAGCTCAACCAGCGTCTGACCGCGCTGCACGAACTGCGTGTCGTCGGTGCCGATGGCGATCACGGTACCGGCCACCTGCGGGGTGAGCCGCACGAGGTTGCCGTTGACATAGGCGTCGTCGGTCGTGACATGACCGCGCATGAAAGCGAGGTAGTAGACCGTCCACGCGGCAGCTGCGAGCAGCGCCACCGCGCCGAGCACAAAGAGCGGGCGGCGATTGGCGGCGGACGCGGCGGCGGGCTGGGCCTGGGTCTTCGGGGTGTCCTGCGACTCACTCATGGCTCTCTCCTGCCGCGGCGACGAGCGCCGCCGGGTCCTGGGGTGCATTCCACCAGCCGCCGCCGAGCGCGCGAAAGAGCGCCGCGGTGTCGGTGAAGCGCTGGACGTCGGCCTGCACCTCGGTGAGGGCCGCGTCCTGGTATTGCTGCTCGGCCGTCAGCACCTGCAGCTCCGTGTACTTGCCGGCGCGATACTGCTCGAGGGCGAGGTCGCGGTTGGCGCGCGCAGCGCTGAGCGCCACGTTGTGCGCGGCGTACCCCTCGCCGTCGTGCTCGAGCGCCTGCAGCGCATTGGCCACCTCGACGAAGGCGCCGATGACCGTCGAGCGGTAGCTCGCCTGCGCCTGCCGGTAACGTTCCTCGGCCTCGTGCTGGCGCGCGGTGAGGGTGCCGCCGTGAAAGAGGGGCGCGGTGGCATTGAGGCCGACCGACCAGATGGCGCCCGGACGGGTCAGGAAGTCCGAGAGCGCGGTCGTCTGCTGCGCGTATTGCGCCGAGATCGTGAGGGACGGGAAGCGCGCCGCCTCAGCCACGCCGACGTTGGCGCTCGCCTGATGGAGAGCGTCCTCGGCGGCCAGGATGTCGGGGCGCTGGCGGACCAGCGCGGACGGCAGCGACAGCGGCAATTTCTGCGGCAACGTGAAGTCGCGCAGCGTGAGCGCGGGCATCGCGAAGCTGTCCGGGGTCCGACCGGTGAGCTGCGCGAGCGCGTTGCGATAG
Organism: Gammaproteobacteria bacterium; assembly: GCA_030038875.1. Classification (GTDB taxonomy): domain Bacteria; phylum Pseudomonadota; class Gammaproteobacteria; order Steroidobacterales; family Steroidobacteraceae; genus 13-2-20CM-66-19. The sequence goes on from JASHQW010000101.1 coordinate 6,759, forward strand.
GCGTCGCGCTGCTGCTCGAGCGCCGGGAGCGTGGCGCGGAGGTTCTCGAGCTGGGTCTGCGCCTGGAGCGTGTCGCTATGGGTGATCTTGCCGGCGTTCTCGAGTGTCTCAGTCAGCTGGTACTGCGACTCGAGCTCCTCGACCAGCGCCTGCGTCACGGCGATTTCGCCCTGCGTGGCCGCGTAATCGAAGGCGGTGACCACGGTCTGGTCGACCAGCGTCACGTAAGTGTTGAGCACCTGGTCGCGGGTGACGCCTGTGGCCGCGCGCTGCGCCTCGACCTGGCGGCGCGTCGCGCCGAATGGGTCGAGGTTATAGGCGAGCGCGGGACCGAGCTCCCAGCGATTGCCGGTCACATCTATCGCATTGACCGGGCTATAGAGATAACTGCCGTTGAGGTGCGCGCGGCCGATCTGGCCCGTGGCGTCGAGCTGCGGCAGCTCGGAGCCGGCGACGGCCTTGAGCTCGTACTGCGCAGCGCGCAGCCCATGGCGCGCGCCTTCGAGGTCGGGATTGCCGGCGAGTGCGGCGCGCACGAGCCCGTCGAGCGCCTCGGAGTGAAACAGCTGGTACCAGGCGTCGGCCACGTCCGCGCCGTAGTCCACCGTGCGCGTCGCCGTGGGGGCCGGCCTCGCGTGTGCGTAACCCCCCGCCGGGGCCTCCGGCCGCACGAAATCGGGGCCCAGGGCGCAGCCGCCGGCGAGCAGCGCGCCCATGAATCCACCGAGAACGCTCCAGGTCTTCATGCGGCGCCTCCCTGGGCCGAATTGCGCCGCGGACGGCGCGGCCGGTCGAGCGGCTTTGGCGCAGGCACGGCCGTGGCTTCCGGCGTGAACGCTTCCTGGAGGTGACCGTGCAACCGCTGCAGGAGCCCCAACAGGGTGTCGATCTCGCGATCCGTGAACGGCTCGACCAGGCGGTTGAGGAGCTCGACGACTACGCGCTTGGCGCTCTGCGCCTCGCGCCGGCCGGCCGGGGTGATGGCGATCTCGACCGCCCGGCGGTCGCGGCGGCTGCGCTCGCGCCGCGCGAAGCCGAGCCGCTCGAGCTCATCCACCACGCGCGTGAGGGCCCCCATGTCCTGACCGAGGTGTACGCTCAGCTCGGTGGCGGACATGTGCTCCTGCTCCGCGAGGTGCACGAGCACGACCCACTGAGAGAAGGACATGGGCAGCGACTGAAAGCGCCGCTCGGCCACCTGGTTCATGAGCACCCCGCAGCGCTTCAGCAGGTAGCCGACGCTGTTGTCCGCTTCGAGCGACTCGAGGCTGTAGTAGGGCTGGCGCATTGCTTGCTCCGGTAATATTTGCTTCAAATATATTTGCCTTAGCAAGTATTGTCAACGACTGCGGCAAGCCCGGAATTCGGGGAGCCCGACTCTACTGGAATGACTTCGAGACCTCGATGCTTCCCCAGACGATCGACCGTGAGCCTACACCCGAGCGCAACCCCTCGCCGTAAGTCAGATCGCTCTGACGAAACTGCCCCTGAAGGTACGCGTTGTATGCCCGCAGCTTGGTCCGGGCACCGGCGAACGCGAAGACCTCGGCCGGCGCGTCGCGGCCCAACGGCGGCGGCGCCGGCTGGGTTTCCTGGACGTACATGTTCTCCTCGGGAGCGAAAGCCCAGAAGGGAGACTCTACCCGGCCCCAGCGCGCATTGAGCGCCAGGCTTGCTTCCGTCACGGTTCCGATACTGCCCGCCAGGGTCCAGTTGCTGTCACCGTGCAGACTCCCCGTCCCGTATTCACCCAGCAGAGCCTGCCGCTCGGCGCTATAACGTGCCGTCGGCTCCCCGCCCGCCGAGATCTGATGCGACCAGCCCTGCGGCTGGAGGCTATCGGTGACAGATTCAGATGATCATGTTCTTCAAGAACCTGGCGATCGCCGGAGGCTTCCTGCTGCTCGCGGTCCACGGCGCGGGCTCACTGAGCCTCGACGGACGCGCTGCGAGGAAGGGCTCGCTCTAGGACCTGGGCCATGCGCGCGAACACTCTGATGGATATGAAGAGCATCCTCCCTTCGTGGGATGCCACGGCCGCGCCCCGCGCATACGCTGATGCCAGACGCTCCCAGGACTCGCAGTACGATTAGAGAGCAGACATGAGACAGAAACAGCCAGCGCCCGGTTGGGTAGTCGATTACAGCGCAGCCCGCGCGCATGCGATCCGGTGGCTCGGCGACCGCTACCTGTTGGCAAGACCGATCAACGCCAGCCAGCACGGGTCGCGGCCGCCAACCCCGGGCATCAGCCCCGCAGCGCCCGCGGACGGGGCGGGCCTGCCGCAGCCCGCGACAGCCAGCGAGCTTCCGCTCACTGCGTTTGCACGTTGATCGCAGGCAATGCCCCACACCCTGGCTTCAGTCGCGGCAACGGTTTCGACGCTCGCACTCCTGCCGATGGTGCTCCTCACCGGCTTCGTGGTGAGTCTCGCTTTCGGGGCCGCGCGGCCCGGAAGCGCGCGAAGCCCGCGAACAGAGGACGATTAGCCCTGAGGCTGCTGGAGGGGCCAGCGCCGTTCGGGATTCGAGCTCATCGCCTAGGCCCCCCGTGTCGTGCAGAGGAACAGCTGCGCCGGCGGGAAGTTCCGTCGCTCGAAACTCCGCTGCACCTCGCCGAAGGTCCGCTGCAGCGCCGGCAGAGCCCGGGCGGTGAACTGGTAGACGAGAAACGCTCCGCCCGGCTCGAGCGCCGCGCGGCTTTTCGCCGCGATGTCGGTGCGCACCGGATCCGGCATGCTGCCGAGTGGAATGCCGGAGACGATGTAGCGCGGCGCCGGGAGTGCCAGGCGCGCCAGGACCGGCTGCACCTCTGCGGCCGAGCCGTGTACCACATGCAGGCGGGGATCTGGCAAGGTCCTTTGCAGGAAGCGCACGAAGTCGCGATTTGTCTCGATGGCGACCAGCTGCGCGTCGCTCCTCATGCGGCGCAGGATCTCGCCGGTGAAGGTGCCGACGCCGGGTCCATATTCCACGATCACACGGGCGCGGCCCCAGTCGACCGACTCCAGCACCTGGTCCACGAGGAAGCGCGAGCTCGGGATGATCGAGCCGAGCATGTTCGGATGGCGCAGAAAGTTGCTCGCGAACAGCAGCGCTTCGCTGAGCGGCTTGAGCGGCGATGGTAGGGAAACTTGCGATAGCGGCGAACGGGCATTCTCCGGCATGGCGGGCCTCTCGGTTAGGGGCGGTGTACGTTCATCGGTCAGTGTGGCGCTCCGGTCCACGCTGCGCTCCTGTTCCACAGCGACTCCTGCAGCGCGACGTCGTTCGCGAGCGGGGCGGCGGAACGAGGCAGCTGGTACTCATCGAAATAGCGGCCGGTGACGGCGGCGACACTCTCATCGAGCGCGAGGTGGAGGGTCGTGCGCGCGCCGCGCTCGCTATCGAACATGTCCCGAGTGAACAGCGGCTTGATGACACGCAGCCATGGCGGTAGCAGATTCGTGGCCACGACGCCAGGGTGCAGGCAGTTGACGCTGATGCCGGTGCCGGCCATGCGCCGTGCGAGCGCGAAGGTATGCATGACGTTGGCGAGCTTCGACTGGGCATAGGCGGCGGTGGCCCGGTAGCGATAACGCGCGTCCGTGACCGCATCGAGATCGAGAGCGCCGCGGTAGTGAATCCGCGAAGCGACCATGACGATGCGCGCCGTTTTGTCGAGGTGATCCGACAACAGGCTCGTGAGGAGGAATGGGCCTAAGTGATTGGTCGCGAACGTGAGCTCGAAGCCATCGACCGAAGTGCGGCGGCGAGTGCTCACCATGCCTGCGTTGTTGATGAGGAGCCCGAGCGGCGGGTAGTCGCGACGGACCGCGGCCGCGGCCTCGCGCACGGAGGCGAGCGAGGCGAGATCGCAGTGGATCACCTCGAGTCGGGCGCGCGGTACCTGCCGCACGATCTCATCGCGCACCACGCTTGCGGCCGTCACGTCGCGACACAGCATGATGACGGTCTTCCCGGCGCGGGCGAGCTCGCGGCTCGTCACCCGGCCGATACCGTGCGTGGTGCCGGTGATGACGGCGAGCTCGCTCACGCTCCCCTGCCCGTGATCGAGAGCAGCGGCTGCCCCATGCGGATCACGCTTCCCAGGCCGAGTCCCGACGCGAGCGCCACGCCCGGGGGCGCAAAGGCGATCATGGTGGAGCCGTGCTGGAACCACCCCATCTCCTCGCCCTTCCTCAAGCTGGCATCGCAGGGAATCGTGTTCGGTCCCCGGTATCTCAGGTGCAGCAGCACGTCCGCGCAGTGCAGCCGGATGCTCGCCACCAGGATGGCGGCGACCGGCACCAGCGTGATGAGGTGATCCGAGTCGTTCAGCCGGCAACGGATGATGGCGCGCTCGTTCTTGCAGAAGAGATTCTCGACACGCTTGAGCGCAATCGGATTGACGTTCCAGGTGTCTCCCGAGACATACGTCACCCGCTCCACGCGGCAGTCATAGGGCGCGTGGAAGCGATGATACATGTTGGAGGCGAGGCGCAGTGTGACAAAGGTGCCGTTGAGATAGGTGCTCACCAGCTCCTCGTCGCACAGAAGGTCCATCAGCGTGTAGGGGAAGCCCTTGGCCTGGAGCACCGATCCGTCTCTCACCAGACCCATCTCGCCCACAATGCCGTCGCACGGACTCACGACGATGTCCGGGTCGGGATCGACCCGGCGGGCCCCCTCCTTCAGCTGTCGGGTAAAGAACTCCTGAAGGCTGCGGAAGCGGGTTTTCTGCGCCTCACTGAGATCGAGCTCTGTAAAGAGTCCCCAGATGGCAATACAGGTTCGGGCGAGCCAGGGCTGCTCGAGGCGGCTCAGCCACCCCATGAAGAGGGTCAGCCAGCGACGCGGCAAGCGGTTGGTCAGAAGGAAATTCAACTGCTCCTGCTGAGTGACCCTGGTAATCGTGCGGCGGACTGTCATCTGGGTGTCACGAAACCGAAATAGTTTGCGGCCCGGGGCGATCGGCCTCGGCTCGCGGCTGCTGAATGTGAACATCAATCTGCTCTGGTACGTCGCCGGCGCGGTGATCGTGCTCCTCGCGCTGCGAAGCCTCTGGCTGCGGTTGCTGCTCTCGCGCGCCAAACATCCCTCGCTCGCCGGACACGCGCGTCTCGCGCGACGCCTGGTGCGGTTCATCCGCTACTACGAGTACGACGAAACGCGGTTTTTCAGCGCGGACGATGCGCCGCTTGAGGTCGCCGCCGTGCGGCGCGCGGGATTCATGCAGCTCGCGCAGCTCTACGCGCAGCGCTTCGCCAAAGGTGCCGCACTCGGGCGCGAGGTAGCGCGCTCGGCGTCGGACCTCGAGTTCACGATGCGCTATCGCGTGCCTTTTCAGTTCGCCCGCCTGGTCCGACAGCACCTGCCGGGTGGCACATTCCTCGAGTCCTCTTCGGGAGCCACCGTGACCGATGTCGACGGCAACCGCCTCTTCGACGTGAGCGGCTCCTATGGAGTGAACCTCTTCGGTTACGACTTCTACAAGGAGTGTATCGAGCGCGGCGCGGAAAAGGTGCGCGCGCTGGGGCCCGTGCTCGGCGCCTACCATCCGTTGCTGGCCGACAACCTGCGCCGGCTGCGCGAGATCTCGGGCCTCGACGAGGTCTCCTTCCACATGTCGGGCACCGAGGCGGTGATGCAGGCCGTGCGCCTCGCGCGCTATCACACGCGCCGCCGCTACCTGGCGCGCTTCTGCGGTGCGTATCACGGCTGGTGGGGGGATGTGCAGCCCGGAGTCGGCAATCCGCTCGCTCCCGAGGCCACCTACACGCTGAAGGACATGGATGCGGCCTCGCTCAAGGTGTTGCGCACGCGGCGCGATATCGCCTGCGTGCTGGTGAATCCTGTGCAGGCGATGCATCCCAATGCGAGCGCGCCGGCCGATTCTGGACTCATCGACAGCGGACGCACGGCTCACTTCGACCGCGCAGCCTACGCCGCGTGGCTCAAGGAGCTGCGCGCAGTGTGCTCCGAGCGGGGAATCGTCCTCATCTTCGATGAGGTGTTCGTCGGCTTTCGTCTCGCTCGCGGGGGCGCGCAGGAGTACTTCGGCGTGCGCGCCGACCTCGTGACCTACGGCAAAAGTCTCGGCGGGGGTCTGCCGGTGGGAGTCGTCTGCGGGAGAGCCGATCTCATGAAGCGCTACGACGAGGAGCACCCGGCCGATGTATGCCTGGCGCGCGGCACGTTCAACTCCCACCCCTACGTGATGGGCGCAATGCACGAGTTCCTGACGCGCCTCGACGCCGAGCCGATCCGTGCGCTCTATCGCGACCTCGATGCGGTCTGGGTGCGCCGGGCGGCCGAGCTCAACGCGCGGCTGCGGAGCGCGGAGCTCCCGATTCAAGTGGCGAATCTCTCGTCCATCTGGACCTTCAACTACCTCAGACCCTCGCGCTACAACTGGATGTTCCAGTATTACCTGCGCGCGCAGGGGCTGTCCTTGAGCTGGGTGGGCAGTGCGCGGCTCATCTTCAGCCTCAACTTGAGCGACGCCGACTTCGCCGCGGTCGCGGACCGTGTGCTGGCAGCTGCCGAAGCGATGCGGCGTGATGGCTGGTGGTGGCAGAGTCCGGCGCTCACCAACCAGGCGATCCGTCGACGCGTCCTGCGTGAGCTGCTTCAGGCCTGGTGGACCACATCGTCCATCGGATCGACCAGCTCCCCGCGCAGCAAGTACAGCGGTGCCCGACAGTAGAGCTTCACGTCGTGAAACGGGTCCGTGAGGATCTTCGTGAACCACGCCGCGCCGGTTAACACGCTCTGCTGCAGGCACAGCTGCACCGTGCGGAACAGCAACGCACCTACGCCGAGCGCGAGCCAGACCTGACAGACGTGGCGCAGGAACTCGGCATGGCCGTGCGTCGCTCCAAAGATCCCGAACAGCGTCGGGTCGAGCCACAGCACGAGCGGTGAGGCACCCCAGATCGACAGCAGCACCACCTTGCGCCTCAGGTTGTAGCCGACCTTGATATCTTCCTTGTGCGCGTGAGTCGCCTGGTTCACCTCGTCGTAGTCCTTGGACTCAAAGACGAAGTGGCCCAGCTGCCGCGTCACCATCGCCACCAGCCAGCCGATGAGTGCGGCGGCGACGGGATTGGTGAAAATAAAGACGTAGGCGGTGAGGAAGCTGAGCGCACTCACCAGGTGCAGGGTTTGGTTGATGCGACTGTGGTGGTAGTAACGATGGTCGTCCCAGCGCTGCTTCTTCAGTTCTGCCAGAAAGGCGTGCATTCGCTCCTCCACTCCATGCGACCGCGCGGCTGCGCTGAATGAACGAATTATAGGAATACTGTTAAGAACAGATGACAAGCCGCTGTTTGCGCGCATCTTTTCACGCCCTTGTCATGATCCTCGGCGACCATGCCATCCGGCATGAGAGTCATGATCGTGACAGACGCCTGGTTTCCGCAGACCAACGGTGTCGTCAACACCCTGGCGCAGACCGCCGCATGGCTGGTGAGATTCGGCCACGAAGTGATGATCACTGCGCCGCGCGACTTCCGGACCATCCCCTGCCCGAGCTATCCGGAGATCCGCGTGGCTGTGAGGCCCATGGCGGCTCTGGCGCGCAAGCTGCGAGTCTACCCGCCACAGGCAGTGCATATTGCGACCGAGGGCCCGCTCGGATTCGCCGCGCGCCGCTACTGTCTGAGAAACGGCTGGCGCTTCACGACCTCCTATCACACACAGTTTCCGCAGTACCTGAAGTCCCGCTGGCCGATACCGTTGTGGCTCTCGTACGCGGCGCTGCGGCGCTTCCACGGAGCCGCGCAGCGCTGCATGGTGAGCACCCAGTCGGTGGAGAATGAGCTGCGCACGCGCGGCTTCCGCAATATCGTGCGCTGGCGGCGCGGAGTGGACACGGAATTGTTCCGGCCGCGCAGCAAGGAGTTCCTGCAATTGCCGCGTCCGGTCGCCGCGTACGTCGGACGCCTGGCGGTCGAGAAGAATGTGGATGCGTTCCTGCAGATGCCCTGGCGCGGATCGAAGATCGTGATCGGCGACGGGCCCGAGCGCTCGCGCCTCGAGGCGCGCTACCCTGAGGCGGTATACGCAGGCTTTCGGCACGGCGAGGATCTCGCCGCCCATCTCGCCGCGGCCGACGTGCTGGTTTTCCCGAGTCTCACCGATACCTTTGGCCTCGTGAATCTCGAGGCGATGGCCTGCGGCGTGCCGGTGGCGGCCTTCCCCGTCACCGGCCCGATCGACGTCGTCGAGGATGGCGTGACGGGAGCGCTCGATGCGGATCTCGGCAAGGCGGCGAAGCGGGCGCTCGGGATCGACCCGCGCGCATGCCGGGCGCGCGCCCTGCAGTCGAGCTGGGCAGCGTGCACGCGCGAGTTTGAGGCCAACCTCGTCACCTGCCGCCCGGGGCCGCTACCGCGCAGTGCCACGAAACGCTCCGTCATCGAGCGGGCCGCCTGAATCACTCGCTGAGCCGATCCTCATCGCACGCGGTAGCCCGGTGGCATAGGTCGCTGCGCGCCATTGCGGTGCTGAACGTGGCGCTTTGGTCGCTGGCCGCCTTCGCCGTCGTCACACGCCCACATGCCTCGCCCGGTGTCGAGGCGGCGCGCGGCTACCTGCAGCTGCTGCTGTGCGCCGTGTACGTGGCAGGGTGCGCCTTCCGTTGCGTCCTGCCGGTGATCGACATCCCACGCCTCGTGCTGGTCGATTCCCGACTGTCCAGCGTATTGATCGGACGATCGGTCGCAACCGTGGCTGAATTGTGCTTCGCGGCCCAATGGGCCCTGATGCTGCACCAGATGGCGTCGTTGAGCCGCAGCCCAGTCGGGCAAGCCGTGTCAGTAACAATAGTACCCCTCATCGTGCTCGCCGAAGGATGCTCGTGGTACGCCGTCCTGACCGCCGAGCAGCGCGCTCACGCGGCCGAGAATTCACTCTGGGGGCTGTCGGCGGCGCTGCTGGTAGCCGCCGTGTTGGTCATCGGACCGCAGCGACTTGCGGCCCTGTATGCCCCGGTGATCGCCGGCGGTGTCCTCTACGTCGCTTTCATCTTTGTCTATGATGTGCCGATGTACTGGTCGCGATGGCTTGCCGACCACGCACAGGGACGTAAATGTCTGAGCATCGCCGACGGCTGGGTCGACGTCCGCAGACGCTGGACTGTGTCCTACCGCTGGGAGGACTGGAAGGACGAGATGCCGTGGATGTCGCTCTATTTCACCTTCGGGGTGTGGAGCAGTATCTGGCTCGTGTACGCATCATCAGGCGGTCGTACGCACTAGCACTGATTGCTAAATGACAACACGCCGCGCACGTTTCCCGAATGAACAGGCTCCCGCGCGATCCCGCTAACGACTACACGCGCGAAATCGCCGCGTCGCGCCGGCAGGTCGTCTGTCAGGCGACCCACGCTGCGCTGACCCACGTCGGCTCGTTCTCGTTCGACCCCACGACGCTGCCGGGCCACCTCGAGGGCTTCGTCGGCGTCGCCCAGGTTCCGCTCGGCTTTGCCGGGCCGTTGCTGGTGGACGGCGAACACGCCCAGGGCGAGTTCTACGTACCGCTGGCCACCACCGAAGGCACCCTGGTGGCGAGCTACAACCGCGGCATGCGCCTGACCCGGGAGGCGGGCGGCGTGCGCACGACGGTGGTCGACGATGCGATGCAACGTGCGCCCTGCTTCGTCTTCCGCGATGCCCGCGCGGCACGCGCCTTCGGCAACTGGGTGGTCGGCAACTTCGATGCCATCAAGGCCAAGGCGGAGGAGACCACTCACTACGGCCGGCTGCGCAACATCGAGCAGTACGCGGTCGGCAAAATGAGGTTCCTACGCTTCGACTTTACGACCGGCGATGCAGCCGGACAGAACATGGTGACGAAGGCGACCCGTCAGGCCTGCCTGTGGATCCAGGAGCAGGGAATCGACGGCCTCGAGCATTTTGCGCTAACCGCCAACCTCGACACGGATAAGAAGCACTCCTTGCTCAACAGCCTGCACACGCGCGGCAAGCGCGTGGTCGCCGAGGTCACGCTGCCGGCCGCACTGATAAAAACGATCATGCATACCACGGGCCGCGAGCTCTTCGAGCAACGGCAGCTCTCGAACCTGGGCACGCTGCTGTCGGGCTCGATCAGCAACGGGGCTCATTACGCGAACGGGATCGCCGCGATGTTCATCGCCTGCGGTCAGGACGTGGCCAACGTGGCGGAGTCCTCCGCGGGCTTCAGCTACGGCGAGCTGAGGGACAACGGCGACTACTACTTTTCCGTGACGATACCCTCGCTGATCGTGGCGACCTACGGCGGCGGTACCGGTCTTCCGACGCAGCGCGAGTGCCTCGAGGTGCTCGGGGCCTATGGTCACGATAAGGTCCTGAAGTTCGCCGAGATCGTCGCCGCCACGGTGCTCTGCGGCGAGCTGTCGCTCGGCTCTGCGATCGTTTCAGACGAGTGGGTGTCCGCCCACGAGGCCTTCGGCAGGAGTCGCCCTTAGCGCCCTGCGAGGACTAAGCGGCTGCGCCCGCCACGCTGTTGCGGCAATGGGCGGCGATCTCACTTGCGAGCTTAGGTAACAGCGCATCCGGCAGGTCATGCCCCATGCCGTCGATGACGACGAGTTTCGCGCCTGGTACGTTGCGCGCGGTGTCCCGTCCCGCCTCGACCGGCACCAGCGGATCGTCAGCCCCATGGATCACGAGCGTCGGTGCCACGATTCGGTGCAGCAACCTGCGGCGGTCGCCGGAGGCGACAACCGCGAGCAGCTGCCGGGTCGTCCCCGCCGGATCGTAGGCACGCCGCACCCAGCCGGTAATGCGCTCCTCGAGCAGCCGCGGTTCGGTGCGGAAGCCCGGGCTGCCGATGACGGTGAATACTTCCACGAGATAGGCGATCACTGCCGCGGCGTCGGCGTGCGGCGGCGGACGGTGCAGGAACACCTGCAGCGCTTCCTTCTTGGGTCTCGCTCCCTTGCGCCGGCCACTCGCGGACATCATCGATGTCAGGCTGAGGACGCGACTCGGGAAACGCGCCGCAAGCACCTGAGCGATCATGCCGCCCATCGAGGCGCCGACCACGTGAGCCTTCTCGATGCCGAGCGCGTCCATCAGAGCGACCGTATCTTTCGCCATGTCCTCGAGTGAATACGGCGCGAGCACGGGCAGCCCGAGGCGCGCGGCCGTGAAGGCCAGCAGCGGGCTCGACCACCGGCGCGAACGCAGCCGGCTCGAGAGGCCGCAGTCGCGGTTGTCGAAGCGCACCACACGATAGCCCTCGGCGGCCAGCCGCCGGCAGAAGTCGTCAGGCCAGCCCACGAGCTGCATGCCAAGTCCCATGATGAGCACGATGGCAGGGCGGGCGGGATCGCCCAGTGATTCGTACTCGAGGGTGAGCCCGTTGGCCGATACGGCGGGCATGCAAGCGCGGTCCGCTCAGGCGCCGGCCGGCCGGTGCGGATTGCCGTAGACGAAGCGCCGCAGGCCGGGGCGCTCGAAAGGCTGCCACGCGCCTTCCGGCTGGGACAGGCGGTCAGCGATGGCGTAGAGCGCCAGCGGATTGAAACCCATGCCGAGGTGACTGGCTTCGACCTCGATGCTTTCGCTGATGGGCCCGGAGTGCTCGACGCTGCACTGCCAGGCGACGATGCCGTCGGTACGGCTGAAGATGGACGTGGTCGGGACGAGCGGCGGCTGGCGCAACGGCCCATGGATGTCCGGTGATCCGATCCTGTGTCCGGTGAGCCACTCGTAGAGCCGCCAGGCATGGGTCGCCTTCGGATGGCCGGTGAACGGTGTGCCGAGGGTGATCACGAGGCGGACGTCCTCGGGTGCGGCCTTGGCCAGCTCGCGCGCGTAGATCCCGCCCAGGCTCCAGCCGATCAGGCTGACCTTGCGATCGTGCGCGAGCCGCAGCGCCTTGAGCTGCGCGAGACAGCGCTGCATCACGCCTTTGCGCGGCCCGAGGTTGATGCCCTGCTCCCATCCGTAGGGGGCGTAGTTGAGGCGCTGGAGGCGACGGCGCAGCGGCCGCGTCGTGAGGTCACCCGCCAGCATGCCCGGCAACACCAGCACCGGATGGCCGTCGCCGCGTGGCGCGAAGCGCAACAGCGGCCGAGCGACCACGCCCGCGCCATACTCGAGCCCTGCGCGCCACTCCAGGGCCACGCGCAAGAGGCCCGGTCGCGGAACCGGACTGTGGTCCTGTCGATGATGCGGATCGTGCGCGCGCATTCCTGTCCCTCAAGCGGCCCGCGGCCGGCGGTGGGTGGTGCCCGCGGGGCGGCGTTGCCGCCGCCGCGAGGCGCAGCGCTTGAGCTCGGCATGCGCCGCGGTGAGGTCCGCCGCGAGCTCGCGCGCGTCTGCGACTGCGGCGCGGGCTGCCGTGAAGCCAAACCCCAAGGTCCCCATGTAGCTCAGCACCGTGATGTTGAGGCCCACTCCGTGCTCGACGATCGACACTGGATAGTATGCTTCCATGCGCGCACCCGCAGTGTAGAGTGGCACCTGCGGCCCTGGCACGTTGGAGATCACAACATTGGCGATTGGCGGAATCATGTCAGCGATGTGGCTGCGGCCGTAGAGCGCTGCCAGGCTGCTGACGATCCACGGCACGCCGATCGAGGGGAAGTCCGTCGGAATCAGCGATCTGGCGCCGCGCGCCAGCGATTTGGTGGCACCCGCGGCGGCGCGCACGGCCTGCAGCCGTCGCACCGGGTCGGCGATGTGCGTCTCGAGGTTGACGAGGCTCAGCGTGGCGGCGGTGCCGAAGTGCGTGTCGCCGGCCTCGCGCAGCGAGATCGGCATCGTGGCGATCAGCGGCGCCCGCGGGATGCCACCGTGCCGCGCGAGATAGCGTCTCAATGCCCCCCCGCACAGGGCGAGCACCACGTCGTTGATCGTCGCGCCGAAGCGTGCGCCGATCGCCTTCACCTCATCGAGGGGCAGCGGGCAGAGGGCGAAGCGGCGTTCCGCGGTGACGGTCACGTTGAGCGGCGTCCGCGGTCCGAAGGCCAGATTGCCCCGCAGCTCGCTGCCAAAGGTCGCAGGCGCGCTGCGTACGATCCCGGCCAGCGCCTGCACCGCGGTCGGAAGGTAACGCACGAGCCGCACGTACTGCGCGGCATCGTGGCTGAACGCTGCTCCTGCGGCGCCGAGCCATCCCAGAGTGTCACCGCTCGTCCCGGAGGACGTTCCGCGAGATAGTCGGCGCGCGGATGGCGATGCGTCGAACAGCGTCGCGGCCAGGACGACTCCGGCTGCCCCGTCGAGCACGGCATGGTGAATCTTGAAATAGTAGGCGCGCCGCCCATCCGCGAGCCCCTCGAGGACGTAGATCGTCCACAGCGGCCGGCTGCGGTCCATGAGCTGCGCATGCAACTCCGCGACGCAGTCCTCCAGAGCCGCCTGAGTGCCGGGCGCCGGCACCTGCACGCGGCGCACGTGGAAGTCGAGGTCAATCTCCTCTCCCTCCACCCAGACCGGATGCGCAAGATGGAGTGGCACCTCGGCGAGCCGTCTGCCCAGCACCGGCGCAGCGCGCGCCCGGCGGGCGAGCAGCCGCCTGACCGCCCCGTAAAAGTCACCCTCACGGCCCTGCGGCTTCGAGAACAAATGCAGCGAGGCCACGTGCATCGGCGTGGCTTGCGTCTCGAGATCGAGAAACAGTCCGTCGAGGCCCGTCAGGGGCACGATGGTATGTCGCGCGCTCACGCGTGGATTCTCCCATCCGGGAGCCAAAGCTTCGACCCCGTACATCCCACAGTTGCATGACTGTCAACTGATTGATTTTAATGGAAACTGAGGGCTGGAAGCCTCGACGGGCTGGCTTTAGGAGTGCGAAGCCGAGGTCAGTTCAAAACACTTGCCGGGGACGCCCGTGATCGATCGGCCATAATGGAGGTCCCGATGGATCTGAATTTCTCAGCCGAAGAAGAGCGCTTTCGCAGCGAGGTCCGCGCGTTCGTCGCCGCGAAATTGCCTGCCGCGATTCGCGACAAGGTGCTCGGCCACAAGCGCCTCGAGCGCGAGGATTTCCTCACCTGGGTGCGGATTCTGAACACGCGCGGCTGGGTCGCACCCAGCTGGCCGAGGAGATTTGGCGGCCAGGAGTGGGATCCCGCGCGCCAGCTGATACTCGAGGAGGAATGTGCGCTTGCGGGGGCGCCGCCGGTACTGTCCTTCGGTCCGCGCATGGTCGCGCCCGTCATCATGACCTTCGGCAATCAGGCGCAGCAGGAGTACTTCCTGCCACGGATCCTCAATGGCGAGCACTGGTGGTGTCAGGGATATTCCGAGCCGGGCGCCGGCTCCGACCTCGCCTCGCTCAAGACCCGGGCCGAGCGCCGGGGCGATACCTATGTCGTGAACGGCCAGAAGACCTGGACGACGCTCGCCCAGTACGCAGACTGGATCTTCTGTCTGGTGCGCACCTCGCAGGAGGGCCGCCCGCAGGCGGGCATCTCATTCCTGCTCATCGACATGAAGTCGCCGGGAATCACCGTCCGTCCGATCGTCATGCTCGATGGTGAGCATGAGATCAACGAGGTGTGGTTCGACAATGTCGAGGTTCCCGTCGCCAACAGGATCGGCGAAGAGAACGCGGGCTGGACCTATGCGAAGTTTCTGCTCGGTCACGAGCGCGTCTCGAACGCTGCCTTGGGCCCAAGCAAGCGCGCGCTGCGGGAATTGAAGGCCATCGCCGCCGCCACGCCCAGCGGCGGCGGCCGGCCGCTGATCGAAGTGCCGCGCTTCCGTGACCGGATTGCGGAAGTCGAGATCGACCTCATGGCGCTCGAGGTGATGGTGCTGCGGGTCATCGCCATGGACCGCGAGCGTCACACGCCCGGACCCGAGGCCTCGCTTCTTAAGCTCCAGGGGAGTCAGATTCAGCAGGCGATCTCGGCACTCGCCATGGAAGCGTTGGGCCCCTATGCGGCGCTCCATCAGCCACTGGCGCTGAGCGCGGGCTGGACGGGTTCTTCAGCCGGTCCGCCGCTGGGGCTCGGCATCACCGGCCGCTACTTCAACTACCGCAAGGTCTCCATCTATGCCGGGTCGAATGAGATTCAGCGCAATATCATCGCGCGGCACATGCTGGGACTGTAGAAGCCATGGACTTCACCTTCACTGAAGAACAGGTGCAGATCCGCGATTCGCTGCGCAGGTTTCTCACCGAGACCTACACACTGGACCGCCGCCGCGCCATCGCGCGCGCGGGTACCGGGTGTGATCCGGAGATCTGGCGCCAGTTTGCCGAGCTCGGGATTCTCGGACTCGGTATTCCGCAGCCGCTCGGGGGAATCGGCGGCGACGCCTTCGATGCCCTGGTGGTCATGGAGGAGTTGGGCCGCGCTCTCGTCATCGAGCCCTACCTCTCTACCGCGCTCGTGTGTGCCGGCATCCTCGTTCGAGCGGGGAGTCCGGCACAGCAGCAGCTGCTGGCCGGGGTCGCCACCGGAGAAAATCGGCTCGCGCTTGCGCACGACGAGCCCGACTCGCGCTGGCGGCTGGATGCGGTCGCGACCCGTGCGACCAGAAAGGGCGCGAGCTGGGTACTGAACGGCCGCAAGGCGATGGTGCCGGATGGCGCAGGTGCTGACCACCTGGTGATCTCGGCCAGAACGGAGTCCGGCGTTTCGCTCTTTCTCGTGCCCGGCGCGAGCGAGCACATGACACGTACCGCGCTCATGTCTCATGACGGCTCGAGCGTGGCTGAGATCACACTCGAGGGGCTGCGGGTGCCGGCCGATGCGCTGATCGGGGTTGAAGGTGGCGGCTTGCCGCTCGTAGAGGCAGCGAGCCATGTGGCCGTCGCGGGCCTCTGCAGCGAGGCGGTCGGGGCGATGGATGCCTTGCTCGCGCTGACACTCGCGTACGTCAAGACGCGCAGGCAGTTCGGCGTGCCGATCGGGAGCTTTCAGGCGCTGCAGCATCGCATGGCCGACATGCTGCTGCATGCGGAGCTCGCCCGCTCCATGAGCTATCTGGCGAGTGCGAAGCTCGGCGTCCGTAGTGTCGGGGAACGTCGCCGCGCGATCTCCGCCGCCAAGTTTCTCGTCGGGCGCTCCGCACGCCTGGTCGGCCAAGAGGCCGTGCAGATCCACGGCGGAATGGGAGTCAGTGAAGAGCTGGCTACCTCCCACTACTTCAAGCGCCTCACTCTTATTAATGCAAGCTTTGGGGATATGGATCATCACCTGGAGCAGTTCGCCGCGGCGACGACCGCTGAGCTGCACTCGGCTGCTCTCACGACAATACATTCAACCCCAGCCACTCGGCGATCAGTACCGGATTCTCGCTCCCCTCAAGCTCGACCTGGACGTTGAGGACCAGCAACCATTCGCGCGGGCGGCGCTCCCGCAGATCCTTTAGCGCGAAGCGCGCGCGGAGCCTGGCGCCTGCAGGCACCGGGGCGAGGAAGCGCAGCTTGTCGATGCCGTAGTTCACCGACATCACCGCTCCCGCCAGGGGCGGCACCACTTCGTGGGCGAAACGACTCAACAGCGAGACCGTCAGGAAACCGTGCGCCACCGTGCCGCCGAGCGGGGTCGCGCGAGCTCGCACCGGGTCGACATGGATGAACTGGTGATCGTTCGTCAGGTCGGCGAAGGTATCGATCGCCGCCTGATCGATGCGATGCCAGCCCGAGACACCGAGCTCGCGGCCAATCAAGGCCCGGTAGGCGGCCGGCTCGAGTGGTGCGCGCCTCACTGAAGGATCCGAGCTTGCCAAGCTCACGGATCGCTCACTGCGCCATCGGAGTGATCACGAGCTTCCCGCTCGCCCTTCTGGCCAGAAGTGCCGCCAGCGCCTCCGCGCCACGCTCGAGCGGATAGCGCTCGGCAATATGCGGGCGAAGCCGGCCCTGCCGCAGCCACAGAAACAATGTGGCGAGATCGCGCGCCCAGGAAGCCGGCTCGCTCTTGACGTACCGGCCCCAGAACACGCCGATCAGCGAGCAACCCTTGAGGAGTAACAGGTTCGCGGGCACGCGCGGGATGTCGCCATTCGCAAACCCGATGATGAGATGGCGTCCCCGCCAGGCGCAGTTGCGCAGCGCCGCTTCGGTGAACGCGCCACCGACGGGGTCGAATACCACGTCAACGCCCTTGCCCGCGGTCAGTGCGCCAAGCATCGGCTTGAGATCCGAGCCCGTATAGTCGATGACCTCATCGGCGCCATGCTCGCGGCAAATGCCGCGCTTCTGCTCCGAGGACGCCGCCGCGATCACGCGCGCGCCGAGGGCCTTGCCGATCTCGATGGCAGTGATGCCCACGCCACCGGATGCACCAAGGACCAGCAGCGCCTCGCCCTGCTTGAGAG